>JAITMZ010000059.1 GCA_031290725.1 Spirochaetaceae bacterium | reverse complement strand
GCTCAAGGCACAGGAGGACCACATCGCCAACCCGAAGTTTGGGTTTATCGGCGGCGTACCCGGAGCAACCATCACCAAGTTCGAGATGGGTTACATCCAGGGCATCAAGGCGATATTCCCCGATGCGGCCATCCTGGACTATTACACCAACGACTGGGGCAAACCAGACCTGGCCAAAACCCAGGCGAAAAACTGGTACGACAACGGGGTCTACATGATTTACTCCGCCGCCGGAGGCAGCGGTAACGGCACCATTGCCCAGGCCAAGGAATACCGCATCCAGGGCAAAAACGTGTGGGCCATCGGGGTGGATTCCGACCAGTATGAAGACGGCATCTACTCCGGCACGGACTCGGCGGTATACACGTCCATGATCAAGAAGGTGGAAACCGCCGTGGTGCTGGCCCTCAAGGCCGTGGAAACCGGGGCGTTCAAAGGTGAGGTCATCACCCTGGACATGGCGGACGGCGGCGTGGACTATGCGGCCACCAACCCGGCCATGAGCGGGGCGGTTAAGGCCAGCCTGGAGGCTGCCAAAAAGGAAATCATCGCGGGAAGCATCACGGTGCTGGGCACCTACCGGGCCGCCCGGGCCGCCGGGATCGCCTCCGCCGGCCTGGGCGCCCTGGACGACTAGGGGCCTGCCGGGCTTCGGCCTGTTTTTTATGGTAGAATTTTGCGATTTATCGCAAAATTCTATCTTTATTTCCGCCCCCAGGGGCTACTTGAAACTAAAAGAAAAGTATGATATACTGATTCGTCCTGATAGTATGCGCTTGTAGCTCAGTTGGATAGAGCAACGGCCTTCGAAGCCGTAGGTCGCACGTTCGAGCCGTGTCGGGCGCAATGCCGTGAGGAATTTATGGGGCAAAGCCTGGCCATTCCAAACTGGGGGGGTATTGAGGTTTTGATCCAGGTGGACGACCCGGCGAGCAAAAAAATCTTTGCCGAGGGCGCGGCGGTGTCCATCGACTTCGCGCCGGAGCGGGTGCGGCTGCTGGGAAGATAGAGAATAAGTCAAAGGGAGTTGATTATGCAAGAATCAATAGTGTTGTATGAGAAAAAGGAAAAAGCGGCCCTGATCACCATGAACAGGCCGCAACAATTCAATGCCTGGACAGCGGAACTTATGGAAGAGATCGCGGCGGCCCTGGAACAGGCGGGGAAAGATACTGAGGTGCGGGTGGTAATGATCACCGGCGCTGGCAAGGCTTTTTGCGCGGGTGGCGATTTGGGCGCCATGGAAGCCTTCACAAACATAGATGACCGCCGCCGCTTTTATGAACAGGCGGGGCGCATAACCACGGCGATTCGGAATCTGCCCAAGCCGGTTGTGGCGTTGGTGAACGGCGTGGCTGCCGGTGCGGGGTGTAATCTCGCTATTTCCTGCGATCTCGCGATTGCCGTAAAAGAGGCGAAGTTTATCCAGAGTTTCGTGAAGGTGGGGCTCGCGCCGGATTCAGGGGGTTTTTACTACCTTCCCAGGTTGGCAGGGCTCGCAAAAGCAAAAGAACTTATGCTGCTCGCGCGGCCTGTGGGGGCTGAAGAGGCAAAATCCTTTGGCCTTGTGGCAGAAGTGGTTGAGAGCGGGCAGCTTTTTGAAACCGGCATGAAATATGTGCGGGAACTGGCATCCCAAGCTCCGCTGGCGCTGGAAATGACGAAAAAGGCGCTCAATGAATCTTTCAACATGACCCTGGAAGAAAGCCTTGAAAACGAAACCTTAACAAATAGCTTCCTTGCCACCACCGAAGACTTCTTCGAAGGCGCCCGGTCTTTCAAAGAAAAACGTCCGGCGATATTTAAGGGAAAATAGCCGTTCTTCTGGCGTATGTTTTGTTTTTTTATTCGTGACGAAGGTTTAATACCCCCTTCATGATGCGCCGACTCGCATGGCGCCTTGGGGGTGCGGAAAGTGCTCGTCTGCGGCAGACGGGCACCCTTCTAGGATAAAAGAGTCGGCGTGTCCCTAATGGTAGACCGCTGGGAAACCGTCCCGCAGCGCCCTGGTGCAGTGTGCCTCGGCCCGTGCGGCCAAGTCCCGTTCGTCCAGGCCGGGGAATTCGCCGTCCCGCCACACCACTTTCCCCGCCACCATGGTGAGCCACACCGGAGCGGTGCATCCCACCCGCGCCAGGAGATTCCGGGGGTCGTGGAGGGTGCCCGCGAATTCCAGGGTACCGGTGTCCACCATGAACAGGTCAGCCCCCTTCCCGACCTCCAGACTGCCCAGATCGCCGCGCCCCAATGTCCGTGCGCCGTTCACCGTGGCCACCTTGAGCATGTCGTAAGGGCTGGGGGAACCGCCCCGGGACTTGCTGTGGAGGCATTGCAGCATGTATGACAGCCGGAGCGCGTCCAGCAGATTGGACGAATCGTTGGTGGCCGACCCGTCGCAGCCCAGGCTGACGGTGATGCCCGCCCGGGTCATGGCCGGTATGTCCAGGATGGGTGAACCCCCCAGGGCCGCCGCGGTGGGACAGTGGGCAACCCCGGTGCCGGTGCGGGACATGGCTGCGAATTGGTCCGGCGTGATGTCCCAGCCGTGGGCGTACCACACGTCGGGTCCCACAAAGCCGGTCTCCTCAGCCCAGTCCAGAGTACGTTTTCCCCAGCGGTCAAGCATAGTCTGGTCTTCGCCCTCGCTTAGGTGGGTGTGGAGCCGCACGCTTCCCGGCACGCCAAACGCGGCGCTCCGAGCCCGGGCCAACTGTGCCGCTTCCAGGAAGGTGTCCCTGTGGCAATTCACCGGCTGGCAAGGGGCCGCCACGATGCGGGTCATGGCGAATGGCCGGGGGTCGTGGTAGGCGTCGATAAGCCGGTCGCAGTCGGCCAAAAATTCGTCGGTGGTTTCCCGCATCTCCTCAGGGATGGTGCTGCCTTCGCTCCGGGGCAGGGTGTTGCAGCCGCGGCCTGCGTGGTAGCGGATACCCAAGAGCCGCGCCGCTTCCATCTGTCGGTCCACCGGGGATTTGCCGGTCTTTTTGGTGAAGCAGTACTGGTGGTCAAAGGCGGTGGTACACCCGTGCTTGAGCAGGTCCGCCATGGCGATGATCGACGACCAGTAGATCGTGTCCGAGTCGATTTGGGCAAAAATCCGGTAGATTTCATCCAGCCATTGGATCAGCGTGAGGTTCACGAAGTCGATCTTCACTAGATTCCGCACAAAGGTCTGAAAAAAATGATGGTGCGTATTTATCAGCCCAGGATATACGAATTTTCCCGACCCGTCCAGGATTTCACATCCCGTTCCTTCCAAAGCCGGCCCGATTCCCGCGATGACGCCGTCAGTCACCAGGATGTCTGCTTTTGTATATACCCTGTCGGCCCCGTCGCAGGTCACGATTGACGCCGCATTTTTGATGATTGTCTTCATAATTAATATAGTACACCATAGCCCACAGAAAGTCAAGAAAATCGTTGTGTAAAATATTGTAAAAATAGATTAAAAATTATGTGTATAGTAGAATCGGACCGCCAGCAGCGGGCATTAACCGAGGGAGAAACAAAAGAGTCACATGACAAACGTGTGGTGCACAGCAGACATTCTTCCAGCGCCCCTCCCAGGCGGACTCCTCGCGGAGACCGCCGCCCGCGCCAGCCCCCGCCCCCAAACAAAGGCGGCCCCCGTAGGGAGCCGCCCGTTTGCGGCGCTGGTTACAGGGCGCCGCGCCTGCACGGTAACTACCGGTTTACGCGCCGGTTAGTAGGATTCAGTGCCGATGAAGTTCATAGTCGCAAGGTCAAGGGCAATGGACGCCCCTGCCGTCAGGGGAACTTTGATCTTGGTGATGTAGTAGTCGGAAGACGACTCATCGGAGTATAATATGACCATAATATAGGCGCTGGCCACATCGCTCAGCACGGCTGCTGTCCATGTGCCCTCCTCTGCATATGATTGGCCCACCACCACTATTTCGCCGCTCATAAACTTTGTATACAAAGAGGCAAACGTGGCTGCCGTACCGCTGACCAGTATAATGTCGGCTTCTATGGGCTCGTTTTCGTCTTGCACCGTGCCGCCTATCGTTTTGGTGGTGAAGGTTCCGCTAAGCGTCGTCGGGTCGGTTGTTACCGTCTTGCCGCCCAAGTTGTAGTAAGCGCCGTCGTTGCGAGTAGAGAACTCGAAGTATACCGTCTTGTTCGCATAGGTATTCGGTATGAGTATTGTCCATGCTCCCCCGGCGGATATGGTGGACGTAGACCCAATATAGTCGGTGTAGGCCGCATTGCCATACGCCGTCAATCTAAAGTCATAGCTTTCACCAGGGAAAATAACCGGCGTTCCGTTTATCTTGATGGACAGCGTTCCGTTCATCGCGATGGGCGTAACAAATGCCGCGCTTACCGTAATGTTTTCAGCGGGCATGTTGAAGCGATAATCACCGTCACCATTGAAACTACCATCCACTTTACTGCCGCTCGCGCCGGTTACGGCCAAGGCATTTCTGTTGAGGACATAGTTTTCCGCCGGGGTTATATGCAAGTATAGCGCATCACCGTAAGCTGCGGTAGTGAGAGCAGGACTGGAACCACCTTGTGCGTATGCGGTAATAGTCCCCTTGGACACATCTGAGGGCACGGTTATCGTGTACTGAATCGCCGCAAAGGTTGCGCTAACCGTTACGTCCGCGCTTAACGGAGACGGCAGGGTCAGCGTATAGGCGAGAGTCGTCGCGTTGAACGCGGGGGCGAGGGTCCCGGTGCCCGGTGTCAGCGCGGTCAGCTTGTAGCCGGTAGCGGGCTTAACGGTGAGGGCAATCTCATCCCCGGCTTTGCCGAAGGAAGGAACCGCCGAAACCGTACCGATGCCAGTAACGCTCGCGGTTACCCTATACTCGTCCGCGGCCAGGTCTGTAAAGGCGGCGGTAATGGTTACGTCGGACGCGGGCATCGTAAAGGTGGTCATCGCGGCAGCCAGCGAGGCAACCGTAACGCCTGACCAGCCGGTAAACTTCTTGCCCGATGCGGGGGCAGCCATCAGCGTTACCATAGCTCCGGCCTTTGCCCTGACCACGCTTGCGGAGGCCGTGCCGTCAGCCGGCGCAGGCTCATTCACCGTGATGGTGTACTGCGTGTTGGGGTCCGCACCCCCGCCGCCCGACGACTGCTCGCATCCCGCCAGCGCCATTCCGAATACCAGCGTCACCGCCAACATTCCCACAAAAAAACCTTTCTTTGCCATACTAACCTCCAATGGTTTTTGGCAAACCCTTGAAACCTCCATGGATTTCATGTATACTATCCGCCCCGCCCCAAACCGGAACCGCACAACGTGCGGCTGGCTCTGACACCAAAGTTTGGTG
>JAITMZ010000198.1 GCA_031290725.1 Spirochaetaceae bacterium | reverse complement strand
ACCGTTACGGGTTTCATGGTTTTTTTACGGCGGCATACGGGTTTGCAAAATTTTCTATATAAATGACCACCCCCCCCCCCCCCCCCCTGTTTTTAAAAATCAAACGAAAGGACACCCTCGTTTTTTCTAAAAGAGATGGCTTCCGCCATGTGCTCCTGGCGGATTGTGCCGCTTCCTTCCATGTCTGCGATGGTGCGGGCCAGTTTCAGGCAGGAGGCACGGGCACGGGGTGAAAAGCCGCAGGCGGACACCGCCATGTCCAGTTCCTGAGAAGCGTCGTCATCGACGAGGCAGCAGTGGGACAACTCCTCGGGGAGTAAAAACTGGTTTCGCTTTCCCTGTCGGCAACGCTGGGCGGCCACCGCATGAGCGATGGGACGGCGGAGTCCGGCGGTGGTGAGCAGGGCGGGCGGTACGGTACCGGGTGCGGCATGACTGCGGGACGCGCTGGCCGGGGGAAACACGGGGATGCGGATGTCGATGCGGTCCAACAGGGGGGCAGAGAATTTCCTCCAATATTGTTCTACGCTCCGCATGGAACATACGCAGACCTTCCCCGGCGACCCGAAGTTGCCGCATGAGCAGGGATTTGTCGCGATCAACAGTTGGTACGACGCCGGATACACGCTGCTCCGGCCCGCCCTGGACACGGTGACCGTGCCCGTCTCCAGAGACACCCGCAGGCTTTGCAGGACGTTCACCTTGAATTCCGCAGCCTCGTCAAGAAACAGAACCCCGTGGTGAGCCAGGGAAATTTCACCGGGGCCGCAGTTTTTGCCGCCGCCGGTCATTCCCTCCAGGCTGGTACTCTGATGAGGCATCCGGAAAGGCGGCACCCGGATCAGGGGTTGGCCGTGGGGCATATTCCCCGCCAGGCTGTGGATTCGGGTCACCGGCCGGGCTTCTTCGCTGGTGAGTAGGGGGAGCAGCGCCGGGAATCGGCTCAGGGCCAGAGTCTTTCCGCAGCCCGGCGGTCCGTAGGCCAGCAAATTGTGCCCACCCGCGGCGGCGATCTGGAGACCCCGCACCAGGGCCGGCTGCCCTTTCACCTCGGCAAATTCGCAAGCACCGGAAGGGGGAGGGAAATCCACCGTTTCCGCCGGCGATCTCTGGGCGGACGGCGCGGACTGCCGGGATGGGCCCCAGGCTTCGGGGGAGGCGCAGAGGGCTGCCCAGGCAACGGCCAGGGAGTCGGCGGCCAGAGTGTGCATTCCCTGGGTCTGGGCTTCCGGGGCATTGGCCTGGGGCACGATGCAGCGGGTGATGCCTTGCTCCAAAGCGCTTTCCACCGCCGCGTGAATTCCCCGTACGGGTCGCACCTTGCCGGAAAGTTCCAATTCTCCCATCACCAGCACCGCACCGTTGGCTGCGGCATGACCGTCACCGTTTGCCCCGGAGTCTGCTGCGGCAAGCACCGCCAGAGCGATGGCCAAGTCAAACCCGGCGCCCTCTTTTTTTACGTCCGCCGGAGAAAGACTGATGAGAATTCGCTCCAGAGGAAAATTGAGTCCCGAATTTTGCACCGCCGCGCGCACCCGCTCCCGGGATTCCCGCACCGCGCCATCCGCCAGTCCTACCATGTCTGTGGCTGGAATTCCCCGCCGAAGGTCCACTTCTACCGTCACCAAGGCACCTTCATAACCGAAGGGCGAAAAACTGTAAATCGTCATACCTATTATATTGTATGCAATTTCAAATTTGTACCACTTTTTTGAAAAAAAATGAAAAAAACCCGATTTTTTTACAAAAAACGCCGCCAAAACCGCATTTTTTTGATATACTTATGATACAGAGGTTTTTATGGATTACATCGGAAACATTTTTCGCCCCCCCAGTGAGGCGGAAAGTCTGATACTGCAGATAACCGTGGGGTGCTCTCACAATAAATGTACTTTTTGCGGCAACTACCGGGGCGAAAAATTCGCCATCAAAAGCATGGACACCATCAAACGGGACATCGACGAAGCCGCCCGCTACCAACACTTGTTCGACAAAGTCTTTCTGGCCGACGGGGATGCGTTGATTTTGCCCACGGCGATGCTGTTGGAAATTTTGGGGTACATCCGGCAGAAATGTTCCAACACCGGGCGCGTGGGGGTGTACGCCAACACCAAGTCGATTCTGCGGAAGACGCCGGAGGAACTGGTACAGCTCAGGGATGCGGGTATCGGTATTGTATATCACGGGGTGGAAAGCGGAAGCGACGAGGTGCTGCGGCGGGTGAAAAAGGGTGCCACGGCGGAGCAGACCATTGAGGCGGCGGCGCGGGTCACCGGCGCGGGGGTACTGCTTTCACAGATGGTGCTTCTGGGAATCGGCGGGGTGGAACTGAGCGATGAACATGCGACGGCCACCGGAAAGATACTGAGCGCCATGTCTCCGGACTATGCCGCTGCCCTCACGGTGATGATTTTGCCTGAAACTGAGCTGGGCAGGGACGCCGCGGCGGGTCGTTTTGTGCTGCCGGACAAATTCGGCATCATCCGGGAACTCAAGGAGATCATCGAAAATTTTCAGGCACAGCGGAACTGTTTTTTCACATCCAACCACGCTTCCAATTACCTGCCTATCCGCGCCCGTCTTCCCGATCAGCGGAACGAGGTGCTTGGGTTAATAAACCGAGTTTTGAAACAGGGTGATGAATCAGACCTGCGGCCTGAGACACTGCGGGCATTGTGATTCCCGGCGGGATTGCTAATTCGGAGTTTTGCGTATAAAAGCATCGGGAGTGAAGCTTTCCCAAAAAGCCGGAAGACCGCGCGGGCAGTAGTCTTTGGACGGTTGACAGTTTACACAATCCGTGGTATACTATCCTCATGGTTACCGTAGTTTCTTTGGGGGGCTCCATTGTGGCTCCCAATGAGCCGGATGTGGATTTTCTCACGGCTTTTAACGGCATGGTCCGCCAAATTTTGGAAGAAGAGCCGTCCCGCAAGCTGATTCTGGTGGTAGGTGGTGGCGCTCCCGCCCGGATATACCAAGGGGCGTACAAAAAAATCATCGGCGACGAACCGGTGAGCAGCGAGGCGGACTGGCTGGGCATCATGGCAACCCGGTTGAACGCCCAACTTCTGCGGGCGGTCTTTACGGGCCTGTGCAAACTTGACGTGGTGTATGATCCCACCAAAGTCACGGAGTTTCCTGGCCGCATCATGGTGGCTGCGGGGTGGAAGCCGGGATTTTCCACGGACAACGACGCGGTGCTTTTGGCGGAACGGTTCGCTGCCAAGACGGTGATCAACCTGTCAAACATCGACAAGGTCTATACCGGTGACCCCAAGGTGGACCCCGCCGCCACTCCGCTGGACGCCATCGGCTGGGATGATTTTCGCAAAATTGTGGGGGATCAGTGGGTTCCGGGGAAAAACACGCCCTTTGACCCCGTGGCGAGCCGTCACGCCCAGAAAGCGGGGATCACGGTGCTCTGCGTGGGGGGTGCGAACCTGGACAACATCCGGGCTGCCCTCACGGGCCAACCCTTCTTCGGCACAAAAATCGGTTAAAAACCTCTCCGGCGGGTGATTCGCGGCGAAGGTTTCATACCCCGCCCCTTGGGGCGAAAAGGGGTATGAAACCCGAGACCAATTCCTCGGGAGAACAACAACCCCGCGCTTACGGCGGGGTTGTTGATTCACCGCCGCACTTTTTTCCTCACCAGGCAGTAAGCCCCCAACGCCATCGGCGGAAGTGTTGCAAAGAAGAGAAAGAGGGCACGGTAACCGAAATTTTCTATTATGACGCCCCCCAACGCGGCACCCAGAACGTTGGCGAAACCGTAGCCTACCAGTTGGTATATTGACAGGCCGATGAGGAGCTTTTCTTTGGGAACATTGCGGGTGACGAAAAATATCGCCGCTGGGTGAATCAGGCCGTAGTTGAGGCAGTGAAGCATCTGACCGGCCACTTGACCGTGCAGGGTGGGAAATAGGATGTACACCAGAAGACGCGGGGTGATTGCGGCGGTGCAAAGGCAGATCACCCGGATGGCGCTGAAGTGCTTGAGCAGGCGGCTGGAAAACATCATCACCGGGATTTCTACGGCGGCGGAAAGGGCGTACAGGATGGCCGCCACATGCAGCCCCAGGTCCTCCTCCACGTAAAGGGTGAGGAAGCGGTTCACCGGAGACAGGGAAAGGTAGGCGCAGAAAATCAGGCCTATCCCCAACCAGAACGCCGGGGTGAGACCGGAAAAAGTGCTTCCGGAAGTGTCCCGTACGGTTTTTCGTGGGCCGGTGCTCACCGCCAGCACCCCAGGCACCAGTACTACCGCGAGGATCAGCAGCAGCGCGGGGATGCACATCCAGGCGATGATCCCGGCGGGGCCGGCGCTGCCCAGGTCGGTGGTAAACTGGAGGGTCACTAGGAGTATCACGTAACCCAGGGAGCCGATGCCTCGCACCACGCCATACCGGTTGGGCTTGTCGGCGATCATGCTGGTGGTGATCGAATCCATGCAGGGAAGGGATCCCCGGGGCGCCAGGGCGTATATCCCCAGGGCCAGAGCCGTCCAGCCGAAGCCGCGGAGCAACACAAAGGGCACGGGCATGACCAAAGCGATGATACCCGCCGCCAAAAGTACCCGACCGTATTTTCCGTAACGCTGCAGGGCGGGGCTGGCCACCAGGGGGCACAGATGTCCCGACAGTTCAAAAATGGACATGAGAAACCCCACCTGGAGCACCGAATAGCCCATGCCCCGAAGGATCAGCGGGATGGGAATGGTTCCAATCCCCACCACGGCGTATAAAAAAAACGACGGAATCGCGCTCAACATTTAGTATAAAATATACCGCTTTTTACAAAATTCGGCAAGTGCCCTGAAAACCCACGCAGCAGTTCTCATTTACAAAAAATTTTTTACCGCGAAGTCGAATAAGTCGCATGAGGCAACGCAGCTCCCGTAAGGGGGAGGAGTTTCCAGCGAAAAGGAAAGAAAAAAAGTGGCTTTTATCCCTGAAAACTTCTTCGACTTTGCGGTTGAATTGCGAATTGCTGGCGAATCTTGCGGCGCGGCAAGACGGGGGCGCTGCCCGCGCGGCCTTCCGGCTTGTGGGTAGAGATTCAGCCGGAGACTACTGGAAAGCCGGGAGCCCTGTGTCATTTAACGCGTCAATCTATCGAGATGGGCAAATATGTTGACAATCTGTAATGTGCCTTCGATAATCTGTCCGTCGCTCATGTCTTCCGTGAAGATATAAGCGCAGCCGTATTTGAGCGTCGAGGCAAGCATAGCAGGAGTAATTATAGCATTTCATCAGTCGCAGGGCGTCTCCGGCTGTTTCGCCAAAGACAAATTCCAGCTCGCAGGTTTCGATAATCGCATTGATGATTTGTGCAATTTTTCCAGGGCCACCGGGTCTTTTCTGGTAAAAATGTTGCACACTTCGTCTATCACCGGAGTGCTTGCAACGCAGGCGAAGCGGTCGATGATGTCCCGGGCGATTTCTTGCTTAACCGTGTCGTCGCTGCGATGCATGTAGACAAATACGTTTGTGTCAAGAGGGGAACCTCCTCACTTTCATTCATCGGTTGGGGGTACAACAAAAACGTTATCGTTCATTGGCTTCCTGCCGGTCAAAGGTGTAGCCCTGCATGTTAAGCGCGAGATTGGGAAAGCGGGCGTTTTTTTTGTGCGTTATAGATACAGACTTTGGCTATATCGTGTGTGCCGCTTCAAATTTTGAAAAAGGTGAAACGATAATTCCCACCTGTCCGTGCCGCATATCCTGAGGCATGTCGATGAAGGGAACGATTTGTTCCGCTTCGAGTATC
>JAITMZ010000191.1 GCA_031290725.1 Spirochaetaceae bacterium | reverse complement strand
TGAAGCCGTTCAGCGCCCCTTCCCCCGCGGGAGGGGCGACGCCCCCCCGCCAGCCTCCCCAAACCACCGTTCAGCGCTTACAGGGGGCGCGGAATCCCAGGCGCAAGACATTCTTCCAGCGCCGCCATCTCTTCCGCCGTGCCGATGGTGATTCGCACGAAGCCATCGAGGGGCGGCGTGGGGAAGTGGCGCACCAGGATGCCCGCGGCCTTGCAGCGCTCGTAGATTTCGCGGCCGGAGGTGCCGGGCTTTTGGGCAAAGAGAAAGTTTGCCTGGGACGGGAGCACCTGCCAGCCGGAATGTCGGAGTACCGCGCCGAAGGATTCCCGCTGGGCTACAATGCGCCGGACGTTTTCGGCATACCACGGGACGTCCCCGCAGGCGGCGATCCCTGCGGTCTGGGTGAGGACATCCAGGGGGAAGTGGTTGAAGGAATTTTTCACCGTGGTAAGGGCCGCTATCAGGGGCGGGTTTGCCGCCACATAGCCCAGCCGCATCCCTGCGAAGGACATGCTCTTGGAAAAAGTACGGACGATGGCCAGATTGGGGAACTCCGCCAGCAGGGGAAGGGCGCTCTCCGCAGCAAAATCCGCATAGGCTTCGTCCACCACGTGCACCCTGTCCGGCGGCAGGGCGCGGAGCAGGGCACGGTTGATGGCCATCCCTGTGGGGGCGTTGGGGTTGGCCAATATGATGGAAGAATCGGTTTCATTTGCCCCCTTCACCAGGGCGCCCGTGTCCAGGCGGAAGTCGGAAAACAGGGGCACGGCGCATAAGGGGATGCCGTAGAACCCCGCATAGACCGGGTAGAAGCTGTAGGTGGGTGCGGTCTGCACGATGCAATGACGCCCTTCGCTGTCGAAGAAGGCGTAGAACAGGAACGACAGGGCCTCGTCGGAGCCGTTGGCGAGGAAGATCATGTCCGGCGTGAGGTGCAGGCCGGATTCGGCAGAGGGCGCGGTCAGAACCCCGCCGGTGGTATTAAGCAATGCGGCGACGGCTGCCCGGAGCGCGGCGGAGTCCGGGTCGGGATAGCGGGCCAGGCGGGCGGGATCGTCCGTCAGGAGGCGCGTTACCGCTTGCACAGCCAGGGGTGACGGCGGGTAGGGATTCTCGTTGGCGTTCAGTTTAACGTAGGACCTGCCGCCGGGACGGGGGCCGGGCTGTTCGCCGGGCACATAGGGCGCCAGGCGGGCTACTCGTTGGGCAAACATGGGGGAAGTATAGCATGGAACCGGGCAATACACAAGAGGCGGCATTGCGCCACCGGCAATTCAGAATTCAACCGCAAAGGCGAAGAACTTTTTAGGATAAAACCTGTCTTTTCCCTTCCTTAATTTGACTTTTTCAACTTCGCGGTAAAATTTCTTCTTGAATTGCGAATTACTGCGGGGTTTTACCGGCCCCTTGACATTATTCCTGAAAAAGGCTACCCTATGGCAATGAGACGTATGCCTGTACTTTTTTGTTTTTCTTTTTTCATTCTCGTCCTGCTCACCGGGTGTAAGGGACAGCAGACGGTTTCGGTGTTCAGACCGGAGCGATTATTTTCCATTAATTACGGCAGTTTTGAAGATGAAATAAATCTGTTTTCCCTGGGCGGGGTGGGGGAAATCAACACCCAATTGGTCATGCGGGAAGGCCTGTTTTACCTCACCAACGGAGAGGCCCAAAAGGTGATGCAGCTCAATTCCTACGGCGATTTGCTGGCCTTCTACTACAACCCGGACACCAATGCTCCTCCGGCCTTCGAGATCGCCCAGGAAGAGGCCGGCACCGTGGCTACCCAGTGGGCTCTGCGGTATCCCTTCAGCCGGCCCGGCAAGACTGCGGTGGATTCCCGGAAATATCTCTACGTGGTGGACAACGTGCCGCCGGAACGGCAGGAGCGGGATTCGGTGAACCGACTGCTCCTGTCCCAGGTGGTTCTACGGTTTTCCACCGACGGCACCTTCCTGGATTACATCGGCCAGCAAGGTCCGGGGGACATTCCCTTTCCTTTCATCAAGGACATCTACGTCACGGCGAACAACGAGCTGGTGGTGGTGTGTCAGGCCAACGCGGGGATGCTGGTCTACTGGTACGCCCCGGACGGTTTCTTGCTCTATCGAATTCCCATAAACAATGCGGACCTGCCCAACTCGCCGGAAAAAATAAGCGACCACGAGGTGTACCGCAATCTGGAAAAAATTGTCCCGAATTTTTCTCAAAAGCTGCTCTACCTGAACATCAACTATTATTCCAATTCCGTGGACGAGGTGTCCAAAGTGCAGTTCGGCACGGATTATCGGCAGACCCTGATCTATACCTTCGACATAGAAAGCCGGGAATACACCCGGCCGCTGACCATTCCGCCCTTTGAGCAGACTCTGTCGGGAAACAACCGCGCCGGCACCTACCTGCTGCCTTACGATCTGCTGGGTCTCACTTCATCGGGTTGGTTTTACTTCATCCTGGCGGACGAAACCGGCTATATGCTGCAAATGGTTCACTCCGGGGATCAGCGGCTCATCAAGCGGCGCCTGGCGGTGAACACCCAGGAGCTGTGGTATTATTCCTTTTTTCTGTCCCCGGACGGAATCATTTCCGCGCTCCTGGCGGGGGAAAAAAGCGCCGACGTGGTGTGGTGGCGTTTGGATACCCTGATTTCGGGCTAGGAGGCGGCATTGGGTTTTGACGGATTGACCAAGCTGGGGGGGGCATGGGAGAGCTTTCCCGACGGCGGGGAACCCCCGGTCTTTTATTACAGCCGGACGCATCGTCTGGAAGGGGCACCGAAAAATGTGCGGGACTACCATGCGGGTAAAATCACCCCCGTGTCCAGGGGTTTTTTCCGTGCGTTGACGGCCACCCCCGGCCTGCGTCTCACCTTTACCACCATGATCGGTATGTTTGTCCTGGTGGTATTCCTTACCGCGCGGCAGGACAATTCCCGTGCCGTGGTTGCGGGAATCCCCGTGTCACTGGGGGCCGCGGAGGCGGGACGGCAGGTGCATGTGGGGGTGGACCTGGGGGCGCCGGAACGGGTGCGGGGCGGAATCTGGAATCGCGGTGCGGATCGGGTGCGGAAGGCCACCGCCGGGTATGACGGGGAGCCGGTTTTCGTGCGGGCGGAGGTGCGTTTTTTTGACGACCAGGAAACGCTTCTGACCACTCGTACCCTGGAAACCCTTTACGCCGGACAGAACGCCTTCCTGCGGACAAGTATTGATGATTATGATATAATAAAGGTAGAGGTGCGGCTGTTTGTCGGCGGAGAGACCGCGACGCTGAAAAAACAGATTGCCCGGGGTTCTCGATACTAACGCAGTTTTGGGTACCTCGCATTGCACATCGGAAATGCAACAATTGCGTACGCGATTATATTTTTAATCGGGACATCTCAAAAAACTGAAGTTTTTGGAGGCGTCCTTCTGTTATTTTATATGGAGGAAAAACGGTATGCTGCAGTTTTATCTTTTGTCCGTGCTGCTCAACGGCCTGTGCGGGCTGGTTTTGTTTTTTTCTTTTGATGGGCCGGAAAAAAACGCCGCCTTTGACAATTACGGCATCACCCGTATCGACGACCCGTCGCTGTTTGAGAATCGCA
>JAITMZ010000104.1 GCA_031290725.1 Spirochaetaceae bacterium | reverse complement strand
GGCGATTTTGGTGCTGTCCCTCGTGGGTTCCTACGCGATTAACCGCAACATGTTCGACGTGTACTTCGCCATCGCCATGGGGCTCGTGGGCTACCTGATGCAAAAATACGAGTTCCCCCTCAGCCCCATTTTGCTGGCGCTGATCCTCGGCCCCATGAGCGAGAGCAACCTCCGCCGATTCATGCAGATCGACGACGGCCAGTTCTGGCGGGTCTTCACCAAGCCCATCTGCGTGATCTTCATCGCGCTGGCCGTGGGGTCGCTGGTGACTTCGGTGATCAACCAGCGGAAAATCGCCCGGCAGGAGGGGGCGTTGCAGGTTTAATCCATTTTCGCGTTTTCCTGCCCCAGCATTATCCGTGCGAAGACCTTGGTGTCACCCACCAGATTTTCCACCAGGCAGTATTCATCCGGCTGATGGGCGCAGTGTTTGATGCGGCACCACACCGCTGCGTCGTAGCCCTTGGCCCTCAGGGGTGCCGCCACCGTGCCCCCGCCAATGCCCACCGGTTTGGTATTCACCCCGTAGACCCGCTTAACCGCATCCGCGAGGGCCCGTACCACCGGCGCCTCTGCTTTTGTGGGCGGGGATTCGTTGGCCTGTAACTCCTCCGCGGTGATCCGTACCCCGTATTGCGCTTCTATCTGGGCCGCCCGCCTGGCTACCTGGTCGCGCACCTGATCCAGGCTGTAGCGCGGGAGAATGCGGCAGTCCAGGTAAAACACGTCCTCTCCGGGGATGGTGTTAACGTTGGGCACGTTGGCTTCTTTTTTGGTGGGCTCGAAAGTTGACCAGGGGGGCGAAAAAAGTTTGTCCCGCTGGTGAAAAACATTCCTCATGCCGTGGAGCACCAGGGCCAGGGCCGACCCCGCCAAAAACGCATTGACCCCTTGGTCGGGATGGGAAGCGTGGGTTTGTTTGCCCTTCACGGTAAACTTGAACCAGAACATATTTTTTTCCGCCACCTCGATGGCGCGCCCGTCCTCCACCCCCGAGTCGGGCACCACGATCAGGTCGTCCCGGGAAAAGAGATTGTGGTGCTCCAGGAGATAGTGCATCCCCATGGCCGAACCCACCTCTTCATCGGCGGCAAAAAGCAGTTTGATGGTGCGTTCCGGCACGGTGTGGGTCTTCAGGAAGGAAAGCGCCGCAAAGGCACCGGATACAATCGCCTGTTGGTTGTCCTCCACACCCCTGCCGATGAGTTTGCTCCCATCCCGGCGCAGTTTCCAGGGGTCGCCGGTCCACAATTTCCGTTCGCCCTCGGGCACCACATCGGTGTGGGCAATAATCCACACCGCGTCCTTTTTGCGACCGGGGATGGTAGCCACCAGGTTGGGACGCACCCCACCGCGCACCCGGCTGTCCGGAGCGTCGTAGTGGACGATGTCTTTAATGCCCGCTTTGGCGAGCCATTTTTTTAGCGCCCGGCATTTCTTAGCCTCCCCATCGCCTCCCGATTCCGGAGCAATCGCCGGTATCGCCGTAAGAAGCCTCTGAAGTTCAACCATCTGTTCGACGTGAGCATCGATCCAGGTTTCAATATTTTTCCAAGTTGTGGTCATATACATAATATATCACAATCCGGAGAATATTGCAAGAGCACCTGTAGGGAATCACTGTTGATTAAGGAAATTTAACCGCCGGCCGATTAAATCAGCGCTTCCCCAACTGAGTTTTTCGATGCGGCGTCTTGCAAGTGTTTTCGTTTTGCTGTATACTATTTTAATAAGGAAACGGGAGACAATGGAACAACGATTATTGACGGCCAGGCTGGTACTGGAAGACGGGTCAGCATATTCCGGCTGGTCCTTCGGCAAGCCCATCTCCGGCACCGGGGAAGTGGTATTCACCACGGGGATGACCGGCTATCCCCAAGCTCTCACGGATCCCAGCTTCCGGGGGCAAATCCTGGTGAGCGCCTACCCGCTGGTGGGAAATTATGGCGTACCCCTGAACAAACGCACCGCCGCGCCGGTGGTGGACAGCCAGGGTATTCCGGTGCACTTTGAGTCCCACCGGGTGCAGGCGGCGGGGTTCGTCGTGGCGGAACTGTGCGGTGAGCCGAGCCACTACGAGTCCACTACCGACCTGTCTACCTGGTTGGCCCAAAACAACGTGCCCGGCATCTGCGGGATCGACACACGCTCCCTCACGCTGCGCCTCCGGGAGCGCGGGGTGATGCGGGGCAAAATCGTTACCCAGGGCTCCGGCGATGTGGCCATCGATTCCGGTGTCATCCCCAACCCCGTGGCCGATGTGTCTCCCCCTGGGGTGCGTACCTATTATCCCACCCCCCCCAAAGTGCAATCGGGCTTTTACGCCCCTTTTTCGCCGCAAGAGGCGGAGCATGAATCCCTTCCGCTTGAATCAATGGCGGCGCGGCGGGAATGCCGTGTCGTACTCGTGGATTGTGGGGCGAAGGCGAATATATTGCGGTGCTTGCTCGCCCGGGGTGCCACCGTGATCCGGGTACCCTGGAATCACGACCTGACGGGCATAGACTACGACGGCCTTTTTCTGTCCAACGGCCCCGGGGACCCCAAGACCTGCGGCAAAACCATCGCCCTGGTGCGCCGGGCATTCACCCTGGGTAAACCCATCTTCGGCATCTGCCTGGGGGTGCAGATTATGGCCCTGGCAGCCGGCGCGGACACCTATAAGCTGCCCTACGGCCACCGTGGGCAGAACCAGCCCTGCGTGGAGGTGGGAACCAGGCGCTGTTACATCACCAGCCAGAACCACGGCTACGCGGTGCGTCCCGAAACCCTGCCCAAAGGCTGGGAGGTATGGTTCACCAACGCCAACGACGGCACCGTGGAGGGCATCCGCTCCGTCACGTCGCCCTTCCGGGCCGTACAGTTTCACCCCGAAGGCTGCCCCGGCCCCCGGGACACGGAGCACCTGATCGACGGCTTCCTGGATGATGCAGCGGCAAATTAAAAATAAACAACTCCGCCGCAAGAAGGAGGGGAATGTTGTTTCTCCAATAAACTGCATATTTTTTCGAGGTGTCTTCCGTTGGGGTTGACAGGATTATAAAAATATGCGATAATATTGAAAAGGTGTCTGAATTGCACTGAAAATATGCGGCTATTACTACACTAGGAGTTTGTCGGGCTTTAGCCTAGGGATGGTGAATTTTGCGGGTTACCGTAAAATTTTACCTTGCAAACTCGTCATGCGGTGCCTTCGGGAATTTTTGCACCTGAGAGGTACGAAAATTCACAAGAGCGGCAGGCTGCTAGGGGAGCGTCAAATGGGAATGCGCGGCGAATTGTACACCACCAAGGTGGTGCTGGAAAACCGGGCTTATTTTTTCAACGTGAAGGAAAATAGGACGGGGGACGTATTTTTGCAGATTGTGGAAAGCAAAAGCAGGAACGGCGAAGACTTTGAGCGCCGGGACATCGTGCTTTTTGCTGATGATATGCCGGAATTTTTTCGGGGTCTGGACGACGCCCTGTCCTTTGTGGACAAGGACCGGAAGACCCGCACCAAGGCAAAACGCATTGCCAACCCCGATCATCCCCGGGGTTTTGGCGGTACCGCCCCGCCCCGCAGTTCCGCACCCCCGGCCATTGCCGGCGATGGCGCGGACGTGCCTAAGCGCACCGGTCGGGTTCACGTGGTGTCCAAAAAATGAGTTCCTTGATTCGCGGCGAGGGTTTCATACCCCGCTGCTTGCGGCGGGGTATGTTGGTTTTTTCCCCCAAGTGTACTATAATTTTTTGTTAAGTGAGGTTGCGCATGATTGATGGTGTACGTGTTTGTTTTTCCGATGAACTCAATTCGTTCATCGACGAGTGGGAAAAAAAACCGGGTAATTTAATCATGATTCTGCACAAGGTGCAGGAAGAACAAGGGTATATCTCCGAATATGCCGCTAGGGAAGTGTCAAGACGCACGGGGGTCCCTCTGGCGAAAATCTACGGGGTCATTTCGTTTTACCATTTTTTCAAAACCGTGAAGCCCGGCAAAAATCGTATCAGCGTGTGTCTGGGAACTGCCTGCTACCTGAAGGACGGTCAGGACTTGTACGACGAAACCCGGTCAATCCTGGGTCTGAAGGACGGCGAAACCACCACGGCGGACGGGAAGTTTTCCGTGGAGTCCGTGCGTTGTGTGGGTTGCTGCGGCCTGGCTCCGGTGATTACCGTGAACGGTGCGGTGTACGGCAAACTGAAGCGCGCCGACATTCGAGGCATTATTAACCAGTTCGCCCAATAGGCTGGGATATACGAATACAATTTTTCACGGAAGATTTAAGGAAGGTTTTTATGGTACAGATCATGCGGAAACAGGCATTGAACCCTACGGTAACCTTGATGGAGGTATACGCGCCCTTGGTGGCAAAAAAAGCGCAGCCCGGTCAGTTTATCATCCTGCGGGTGGATGTTGAGGGTGAGCGAATTCCCCTCACTGTGGCGGATTACGACCGCCAAAAGGGTTTGGTGACGATCATTTTTCAGATTGTGGGGGCCACCACGGAGAAACTCAACCGCCTCAAAACCGGGGATTACATCGCCGACTTCGCCGGGCCGCTGGGGCAGCCTTCGGACTGTTCGGCCAAAAAGGTTGCTATTGTGGGCGGCGGAGTAGGATGCGCCATCGCGCTGCCGGTGGCGAAACGGTTTCATGAACTGGGCGCGGCGGTCCACGGCATCACGGGGTTTCGTTCCCGGGATTTGGTGATACTGGAGAATGAATTCAGGGCCGTGGCCGGTACCTTCGTGATGATGACCGACGACGGCAGTTACGGCACCAAGGGGCTGGTCACCGATGCCCTCAAAAAACTCATCGACGCCGGGGAAAAATACGACGAGGTGATCGCCATCGGACCCCTAGTGATGATGAAGTTTGTCTGCGCCGCCACAAAGCCATATAACATAAAAACCACCGTGAGCATGAACCCCATCATGATCGACGGCACGGGTATGTGCGGCTGCTGCCGCCTCACCGTGGGCGGCAAGACCCGGTTTGCCTGCGTGGACGGTCCGGATTTCGACGGTCATCAGGTGGATTTCGCCGAAGCCCTGTCCAGGGGATCTATTTATAAACCCTTTGAAAGCAAAGCCCATCGGGGTGTGTGTAATTTGCTCAAACAGGAGGCGAAATAATGCCTAATATGTCCCTCAAAAAAAACGAGATGCCTGTTCAGGAACCGTCGGTACGGAGCCGGAATTTCAAAGAGGTGTCCCTGGGCTATACCAGGGAGCAGGCCATTGACGAAGCCCAGCGCTGCCTCAAGTGCAAAAATAAACCCTGTGTGGATAAATGTCCGGTAAATATCGACATTCCGGCCTTTATAGGCCAAATCGCCGCCGGAGATTTTGAAAAGGCCTACAGCGTCATCACTGAATATAACGCGCTCCCGGCGATCTGCGGGCGGGTGTGCCCCCAAGAAAGCCAATGCGAGGGCAAGTGTGTCCGGGGCATCAAGGGCGAACCGGTGGGAATCGGCAGGCTGGAACGGTTCGCCGCGGACGCGCACAACGCCGTGCCCGCTGTTCCTGTACAACGGCCCACGTCCAATGGCCGCCGGGTCGCGGTCATTGGATCAGGGCCTTCGGGATTGGCCTGCGCGGGCACTTTGGCGAAAAAAGGCTATGGTGTCACGATTTTTGAAGCTCTGCACCGGGAGGGCGGCGTGCTGGTCTACGGCATCCCCGAATTTCGGCTTCCCAAAGCGATTGTCCAACGGGAAATCCAGGGGTTAAAAGACCTGGGGGTGGAAATCGTCACCAACGCGATCATCGGAAAAAGTCTCACCGTGGACGAGCTGCTGGGCAGCCAGGGCTTCGAGGCGGTGTTCATCGGCTCCGGGGCGGGGCTGCCCACGTTTATGAACATCCCCGGTGAAAACCTGAACGGCGTGTATTCCGCTAATGAGTTTCTCACCCGCGTCAATTTAATGAAGGCCTACCGGGACGACAGCGACACCCCGATTTTTCACGGCAAAAAAGTGGCGGTGGTGGGCGGCGGTAATGTGGCCATGGATGCGGCCCGCTGTGCCCTCCGGCTGGGTGCCCAGGTGACCATTGTATACCGCCGCACGGAAAAAGAGCTTCCCGCCCGTGCCGAGGAGGTGGAACACGCTAGGGAAGAGGGCATCGCCTTCAAATTTCTGACCAACCCGGTAAGTATCGGCGGCTATACAAACCCCGACGACCCCCGGGACCCCAGAAATGGCTGGGTCACGTCCATCACCTGCCAAACGATGGCGCTGGGCGAACCGGACGCATCGGGCCGCGCCCGGCCGGTGGTTCAGCCGGGAAGCGAATTTGACCTTGAGGTGGACACGGTGGTCATGGCCATCGGTACGTCGCCCAATCCGCTGATCAAATCCACCACATCGGGTCTGGAAACTCAAAAATGGGGAGGCATCATCGCCGACGAGGCCACCGGCAAAACTTCCCGGGACCGAGTGTATGCCGGCGGCGACGCGGTTACCGGGGCGGCCACGGTGATACTGGCGATGGGGGCGGGCAAAAGCGCCGCTTCGGCCATTGACAAGATGATTTTGGGCGAATCAACAGCTTTTATATAAAGGGGAGAAAACATGACAAGACTGACTGTGGAGGGCCTGCAAAAACTGAGGGCCGGTCTGACACCGCAGATAGAAAAGCGCACCCGCACCGGCAAAACCGGACAAAAGGAACGGTACATCTTCGTGTGCGGCGGAACAGCCTGCGAGTCCAGCGCGTCCGCCCTGATATACGACAATTTGCTGGAAGAGGCGAAAAAACAAGGCGCGGCAGACCAGGTGCAGGTCATAAAAACCGGCTGCTTCGGATTTTGCGAAAAGGGTCCCATCGTCAAAGTGTATCCCGAGGACAGCTTCTATGTAGAGGTGAAGCCTGGGGACGCAGCAGAGATCATCAGTGAGCATATCTTGAATGGCCGGGAAGTGACGCGGCTCCTGTACGACAAGGACAAAAAACCCGGCGCCGATGAGGATATCGCGTTTTACAAAAAGCAGCAGCGGGTGGTTTTACGAAATTGCGGCATCATCGCGCCGGAGCATATCGAAGACTATATCGGGCGAAACGGCTATGCGGCGCTGGAAAAGGCGCTGTTTGAGATGTCCCCCCAGGGGATTATCAATGAGATTAAAAAATCGGGCCTG
>JAITMZ010000142.1 GCA_031290725.1 Spirochaetaceae bacterium | reverse complement strand
ATAAATTTCTCGCTGGCCTCGGCTTGTATCTCCGCATTCACCTGCTCCAAGTCCTTGCAGGCTGCCAGAATGTCCGCTTTCTGGGCTGCCAGAAACACCCGGCGCTCCTCTTCCACGGTAAAATCTTCCGGCGCCATGAGGTTTACGTTCCCTAAATCTTTCAGGGCCTGCTTCTCTGCGGCGAGGCGCTCCCGAATATCCTGTACCGGCGTGGCAATGGCGAACATATGTTCCTCGAATTCCATCAAGTCCCGGGAATGGGCCTCCCGGAATACCTCCTTCACGTTGTCTATCTGGGTGGCGGTGCTGCGGAGGTTCAGGGAATCCTGCTCCACCTGGGCCTGGTGTTTAGCCGCTTCCGCGTTTTTATCCGCCAGACTCTGCTTGGACCCAGACACGGCGGCGCTTTTTACCGCGATTTCCCTGCCCAGCCCCTCGTGCCGTTCGGTCATCTGCCGCCCCTGATATTCAATGGAGGCAATCTCCCCTTCCAGTTCCACCGTTTGTTCTTTTATATCGTCGAAGCGCCGGGTTTCCACGCCGATTTCGTCGTTATTCTCCCTGGCCAAGCTTTCCTGTGAGGCCAACTCGCGCCGCAGCAGGCGAATTTGTTCTTCCGCGCCTTGTATCTGCGCCTCGTTTTGGGCTTTGTGTACCTTGAGTTCCCCCAGGGTGGCACGGTACTCATCGGTTTTGCCTACCAGGGCGGCATTTTCGGCTGAAAACTCGGCGATGTTTTCCCGGGTATCGGCCACCTGCTGCAAATTGGCCTGAATCGCCTTGTCGATGGCCCGCTTCCTAGTAATAATCCCCTCCGGTGAGAGAAATTCATCGATAAACCCAGGGGTCAGGCTGGCGTATTCCTCCAGGGACTGCTCCATTTGACCCACAAGATGAGCGGCCTCAACAAAGGCCTTCTGCATATTTTCCACGAATAGAATGGTATTCTGTTTCGAGAGGGTTTCCGGTGAAGGGGCGTTTAAAAAATCGCCGAACAATTGTTGCCGGCCCGCTGTAAGCGCCTTTAGTTTGCCCAACAGGACAGCCGTCCGCTCCCGTACCGCGCCGTACCGGGAGGCCGAATAGCCCGCATCCTTGAGCCGGGAATCCAGCTCGGTGACGATGTTCTCGGTGATATTCCCCAGTTCCCGCCGGAGGTTTCCCCGCTCCCTATCAAGTTCTCCGATTTGTTTTTCCAGACTGGCGGCCCGCTTATCGTTTTCGGTAATCCGGTTTTCCGCCAGGGTGATGTTTTCGTCAAAGGAAGCGATGTTCTTTTCATTGTCCTCCAGGCCCCGCCGCTTTTTGTGCAGTTCCCCCTCTTTCTCGCCGATGTCCTCCCGAAACGACTCGATGCGCTCTTCCAGCGCCGCCTTCCGTCCCTCCAGGTGGGCAAGTTTTTCCCGTGCCTCGTTCTGTCGGGCCGCCAGATGTTTTGCCTGTAACTCCCGATCGTTTTTTGTCCGGGCAAGTTGCAAAATCTCCTGCTGTAACACCGCATACTGTTTTTCAAGGTCATTAATGCTGTCTACATTTTCAGATAACTTCAGGGTCATGGCATCGATTTCCGCACGGAGAACATCGCGCTTTTCCGAGGCACGGTTCATGTCGCTTTCCAGGCGATCCCGGTCCCGAATAAAACCTCTGAGCCGCAGGAGATATATGTCCAGTTCCAGGTTGAAAATGTCTTCTTTGCATTTCCGATAGCGGGTGGTCTTGGCGGCCTGATCCCGAAGAACGTCGCAGCGGCCGGCCACCTCGCTCAATTGGAAGTCGATTTTTTCCATGTTCGCGGTGATGAGCTGCATCTTCCGCTGCCCTTCTGCCGAGCGGATCTTTGCCCGGGTAATCTGGGCAGCCTCTTCGAACAAATAGCGCCGGTCCTCGGGTTTGCTGGAAAGGATCTGGTCTATCTTTCCCTGCTCCATCACCGAATAGGCGGCCTTGCCCACACCGGTATCGAAAAAGAGTTCCCGCACCTCCTTGAGCCGCACCTGGGCACCGTTGATGAAGTATTCGTTTTCCCCGGAACGGAAGATGCGGCGCTTTATCTGTATTTCGTCCAATTCCAGGGACAGCAGACCCGCCTCGTTGGAAATCGTGAGTATCACCTCCGCCACGTTGAGGGGTTTTCGGGATTCGGTGCCGGCGAATATCACGTCGTCCATCTTCTCCGCCCGCATATTTTTGACGCTCTGTTCCCCCAGAACCCACTTCACCGCGTCCACCACGTTGCTCTTTCCACAGCCGTTTGGCCCCAAAAGTGCGGTGATACCCTCGGAAAAATCTATCCTCACCCGGTCAGCAAAGGACTTGAATCCAAACATCTCAAGGCTTTTTAGAAACATACCCACCCTTCCTTACTCTCACTCCGCCCGTACTATTTCCCTGGTCACCACTGAACCGGCTACCACCAGGGTGAGTTCGGTCTGGACGGACACACCGTAGGGGACGGAAATATTCCCGCCGGTATGCTCGAATGATGTCAAAACCGTATCCTGCCGGGAAGACGAGCGGGCCCGGAGCACCACCGGCACCGGATAGGGAAACGTCGGCGCCGCGGCCTGCAAAATTCCGTAAACCGTGTTGTTCACCGGCCTATTCGGGAGGACGATAGTCGCCTGCACATGGGTCCCCACGGGTAATTCCGATGCGGTCGCTTCCTGCCATACCACGGTACCGGGCAGGTCATTCCCAGAAGCGGGACGAGATGTCCAGTCAAACACGATCCGGGAACCCTGCATGGACCGAAGGGCTTCCGCAATGGACAAACCACCCAACCGTGGCACCGTCGCCGCCTCCACCTCGGGGCCGCGGCTCACCACCAGGCGCACCTGGACGGGCGCAAAGACCTGGGTACCCGCGCCCGGTTCCTGGGCCAAAATCGTACCGGCGGACACCGGGTTGGCCACGTAGGACGGCTGGGCAAAAGTAACGGTGGGGTGCGCGACCCCGGAAAAAACCGTCTGGAGCCTTGCCTGGACTGCGTCGAAGTTTTGCCCCACGAAGTTCTCCAGAGTGTCGATCAGTACCCCCCGGCTCACCACCAGGGTGATGCGCCGCCCCGCCTTGACAATGGAACCCGGACTGGGATTTTGTTCCAGAACCCGGCCCTTGTCGCTGGGACTGTCGGAGAATCGCAGTTGTATCCGGGGATACAGCTCCTTCACCTGCATTTCCAGCAAAGCGTCGGTGAGCTCCTTGCCCGCTAAGTCCGGCACCATCATCTGCTCGGGCCTGCTCACAAAGACAAAAAACACCGTGGTACAGGCTGCACCCGTGAGAAAAAGGGTGATCACGGCGGTCAAAAACAGAAATCTTCCGTCCAAATGGGCAAAGCTCCGGGCTTCGCCAAAAATAATCCCCGGAAAGGGAATTTTTCTCTCTCTCTTGTTTTCCATAAATACCTTTATCCCAGCACGGTGTCGATAAAATGAGGGCAGCCGTTTAAAAAATCCTTCCAGGGAACTTCTTTTTTCATCGCCCGTTGAAGGTGCTGTACAGACAAAACCCCATCCCCTGTTTGTATCAAAATTCCCGCCTCCTTGTCTACCCCCGCCACAATCCCCGGTTTTTTCCCCGCCACTTTACCGCTATATGGACGGGCACGGATTATTTTCAGCAGTTCGCCGTTAAAACCGGTGAAAGCTCCCGGCCAGGGATAAAAGGCACGGATCTGTGCGTCTATCCGGACGGCGCTTTGCGTCCAGTCTATCAGGCCGTCTTCCCGGCAACAGGCGGCGCAGTACGTGGCCTCGCCGTGATTTTGGGGCGTCCCCGGCGGCAGCTCTCTGCGGGTATCAGCTTGGGACAATACCCGCACCAGCATCCCGGCACCCTTCTCAGCCGCTTCTTGCAGCAGGGATTCCGCGGTTTCGCTGCCCCCCAGGGGTATCTTTTCCTGGGCCAGTACGTCCCCCGCATCCATCTGCAATGTGAGCTTTTGGACGGTCACACCGGTTTCCTTGTCCCCCGCCAGAATCGCCGCCGGTACCGGAGATGCCCCCCGGTATTTCGGCAGGAGGGACGGGTGCAGATTGATCCCACCCAGGCTGAACAGGGCAAGAAATTTAGGCCCGAATATCTTGCCATAGGCAAAGCACACCAGTATATCCGGCTTCAACGCGGCCACCTGGGCACGGCAGCCTTCGTCCAGCTTCTCGCAGGGAATCACCGGGATGCCCGCCTGTTCCGCCCGGACAGCCGCCGGTGTGGACAGGCGAATTTTGCCGCGGCCCCGGAAGCTGGGCAGGTTGGTGAGCACCCCCGCCACGGAAAAGGGCGCTCCGGCACCAACAGCTTCCAGCAATCGCCCCAGCACCAGCGCCGACGTCTCCGGACTGCCCGCATACAGGATACGGATCATCGAGTCCGCTCCCCGGCACCAACTCCCGCTTCAACAGGTTCCACGATGCGGTATCCCTGTTTTGCTGCGATCCGGGCGGCTTTGGCATTTTTTTGGGCACGTTTTGCCAGACGCCGTTCTTCCCGCCGGACGAATTGGTCCACAGTTTCCTTCCGGGCGGCTTCGTCCAGATGGTCTATGTACAGGATACCCTCCAGGTGGTCATGTTCGTGTTGAATTGCCCGGGCCAGGGCACCGGATGCCTCCAGGGTGAAGGGCCGCCCGTCCGTTCCCAGGGCCTGAACTTTTATGTGTTTGGGGCGCGCCACATCGTGATATACGCCCCGAATACTCAGGCAGCCTTCCTCGCCGCACTCGGTTTCCAGGGATGTTTCCAGTATCGCAGGGTTGATGAACACCCGGCGCTCTTTATCGGCCAGGGTGATTACAAAAAGGCGCTTCAACACACCCACCTGGGGCGCCGCCAGGCCTACCCCGTTAGCGGCATCCATAGCGGCGAACATACCCGCCACGAGTTGTTTGATTTCGTCGGTGATTTCCATCACCGGAAGCGATTTTTGTCTCAACAGGTCATTCCCCAGCTGAATGATTTCCATACCACAAGTATATCCGGTTTTACAAAGAAGGTCAAGGGGTGCGCCTGGGATTCCGCGCCTACTAGAGGCGATACACGGTGGTTTGGGGAGGCGGGCGGGGCGGCGGGG
>JAITMZ010000135.1 GCA_031290725.1 Spirochaetaceae bacterium | reverse complement strand
ATTCCACAGCTAAAAACGCCCCGAAAGCCCACCTAGTATTCAGGGGCGAGGACGTTCAGTGCCCCGCCCGCCCGCTCCCCACCCCAGAACCCGTGCTGCGCTTACAGTGGGCACGGAATCCCCGGCGCTTTCATGCCCGGGTCAATTCCTTAACGCTAATCGGCGTTTCCCTTGCTCCCAGTGCGGCCTTCATCCCACCGCGCGTCGATGGACTGTGCGGCGCTGTTCGGGTTATTCATTAAATTCCGGCAGTCCGCGCGGTGCACGATCACCCCGCGGCCCCGGGACACATAGCCCACGATGGGATCACCGTACTCGGGGTGGCAGCACCGGGCAAAGGTCACCAGGAAGTTGCGGTTGTTGCCGATGATCACTTGCAGCGGGCCTGCGGGTGGAAAGGGTGGCACGGGTGCAGGCGGGCGAACCGGCAACAGTGCGGGCTGCACGGGCACGGCGGCTTTGTGTGCGGGCTGGGGCGGGGCTTCGCTCTGGAGCAGCCACCCGCGAATTTTGCTGCGCGCCTTGGGGGTTTTTACGAACTGTAGCTGGTTCACCGTAGGGTGTGCTTGGGGGTTGGTGAGTATCTCCACTGTCTGGGTGGTTTTGAGGGGCTCCGATAGGGGGATGATACGCCCATCCGCCTTTGCCGCCACGATCTTCTCACCGATGGCGCTGTGAATGGCGTAGGCAAAGTCGATCGCCGTGGCTCCGGTGGGCAGTTCGATCACATCGTTCTGGGGGGTAAACACGAAGATACTTTTCCCCAAAAACTTTTCCCGAATCTCCGCGAACAGCCGGTTGTCGTCCAAGGGGGCACTCTGCAGGACTTTCATCTGCTCGGCCACTTCGGGATCACCGGCGGCGGTGTGGGTGGTCTGTTGCTTGTAGAGCCAATGGCTGGCAACCCCGTGCTCGGCTACCTGGTGCATGTCGGCGGTGCGGATCTGTATCTCCAGGGCATTCCCCTCAAGGTTCACCGCCGTGTGCAAACTCCGATAACCGTTGGGCTTGGGACGGGCGATGTAATCCTTAAAGTGCCCCTCCACCGGCTTCCACAGCCCGTGGACGATGCCCACCAGGGTGTAGCACTCCGGCATGGTGGGAACGATGATACGGATCGCCAGCAGGTCGAAAATCTGATCGGCCTGGACATTGCGCTTCCGCATTTTCAGGTATATCGAGTAGAAATGCTTGGCCCTCCCGGAGAGGTGCACGTCGACCTTCGCGTTCTCCGCCGCCTGTGCTATCCGCGCCTTGGCACGCTCCAGCAGCGCCTCCCGCTCGCTCTTCTTGTGGGCTACCATCTTCCTGATCTGCAAAAACGCCTCGGGATTGGTAAACTTGAGTCCCAAGTCTTCCAACTCGCCTTTGAGGGAAGACATGCCCAGGCGATTTGCTAGGGGCGCCCAAATCTCCAGGGTCTCCTCACCCAGCCGCTTCTGCGCCTCACTGTCCAGGCTCCCGGCATCCCGGAGCGCGTTCAGTTTGTCCGTCAGCACCGCCAGCAATGCCGCAGCGTCATCCGCCAGCGCGAAAAGCATCTTCTGAGTGGAGTCGCTCTGCTTCACGGTCTTGGTTGAGTGGGGAATCGCCGCCAGAAAGCGATGCAGTTTGTCCTGCGCCACGTTTTGTTCAGCGGCGGTCATGGCTCTGCGTCCTTACCGGCGAGTTTGCGGTAGGCTATACGGCACTCCAGGGCGCCCAGGAGGATTGCGGCCACGGAAAACCAACGGATGGGCGGCGCGAACCCGGCGAAAAAGTTGTAGACCCCGTGGATGAGAATCGCCAGCACAAAAGACCGCCAACAGCGACGACCGACCGCTCCGGAGCGCACGGAAAAAGACGACAGTACCGCTCCCTCGCAGTGGATAACCACGGCGGTGCAGAGTCTGAGAAGGATGTTGCGGTAGCCGGCGATAAAGTAGGCCGCAGTCTCAAAGCCCCCCAGTACCAGTCCGGCCACGGCTGCCTGGGCGGTACCTGCGGCCAAGCTCTTCTTCCGGCCCGCCCCCAGGAGGGCGATCCCCAGCATCTTAATGGTCTCCTCGATGACCCCATTGAACACAAGTGCCCGGAACAACACCGATATGAGCGCCCGGCTTTTGAACAACGGCAGGCCTCCCGTCAGGAATTGCAGCAGGATAATCGGCACAAATACCACCAGTCCCGTCGCCGCCGCCAGCAGTACCTCTTGCCACCGCAGGGTTTTGCGCAGGGCGCACACCATTCCCACGGCAACGGATGGGACGAAGCACAAGACCAGGGACAGATTCATGGGGATAGTATAGCACAGATTAAAACATTTTTACAACCACTAATCACATCCAACTAAAAATAGTATAACACATAATTATATTTATGTCAATAGTTTTTTGAAAAAAAACAAAAAAAAATATATTTTTTTTGAAGGTACCCAACGAGGTGACCCAAAAAAAAAACAAAAAAAAGTGAAAAATTTTGTAATTTCCTCTTGACTGTTCCTAGGAACAATGATATACTTTGAACTAGGAGAATATATGGCATTAACAAGGATTGAAAGGCAGCGGGCATTCAAGGCCCGGAAGTATGCTGAGGGGAACAAGCAAATCCAACTATGGGTACCCCGCGAAGCAGATGAGGGCGATCCGGTTGACCGGGAG
>JAITMZ010000176.1 GCA_031290725.1 Spirochaetaceae bacterium | reverse complement strand
TTTTCGTATTTTTGTATGGCGTCCTTCAATTCGGCGATGGACGTGGGCCGAGAGACGCCTTCTTCCATGGCCTGCATCCGTTTGAGGGCTACGTTACCTTTGGAACACCCCGTAAACACTAGCATAACATACAAAAATCCCAGGTACAGGTGTATTTTTCCTTTACCCTTGCTCATTTGCCGCCTCCATTGGTTTAATCTTTCCATCCTGCTTGTCTCGAACAGGGAAATAGTTTTTGTGGCTCTCCTGTAATTGCTCGTTTGCCACATGGGTGTAAATTTGGGTGGTGGATAAATCCACGTGTCCCAAAAGTTCCTGCACGCTCCTGAGGTCCGCACCGCCAGCCAATAAATGGGTGGCGAAGGAATGGCGAAGGGTGTGCACCTTGGCGGTAACCCCCGATCGGGCCTCAAGGAGCTGAAAACGCGCCCAGATGCCCTTCCGGGAAAGCGGATCCCCCCGGTAATTCACAAATACCGTGGGAACCGTACGCCGCCCCACCAATTTTTTCCGCCAGTCGCGGAGCCATTCCCGCAGGAGCCGCCCCGCCTTGTCCCCAAAGGGGATCATCCGCTCCTTGTCGCCCTTGCCGCAGACGACCAGCAGGTGTTCGTCCAGATGCACATTTGCGGTCAAAAGTCCTGCGGCCTCGCTGATACGGAGCCCGCAGGAATAGATCAACTCAAAAAGCGCCTGATCACGCATTTCCAGTGCCTTGGAAATCACACCATTCCTGCCCTCCTCGACCGGCCTGATTGCGCCGCTTAACAGGGCGTCAGTCCCCGTTTCGGTCAATACCCGGGGCAATTTTTTCTGAATCCGGGGGCGCTCCAACTGTAGCGCGTGATTTTCCCGCCACAAATCTTTGCGCACCAGAAAATTACCGAAACTACACAGGGCGGAAATCTCTTTGGAGATGGTCTGGTTGGAACAGCCCTGAGTATGACGTTTCGCACAGAAATATACTAACTGCTTCACGCCCACGTTCCGCACATCCACCTGCTGCTCGTCGCACCAGACAAGAAAAATCTCCAGAGCGGTGCAATAGGTCGTTGCGGTCAGTTTTGCCTTCCGGTCAACCAGGAGCAGTTCCGAATAATAGGCGGACATGATGGGATGAGCGTACCGCCGGGCCATTTTTTTAGCAATCATCATTCACCGCCTAAAAGAGACCGCGCTGTTCGTTTGGCCCGCGGAACTGTCCCGGCTGGGGCTTCACCGGCGGTGTGTCGGGCCGATCAAGCCGCTCCGCCCGAAGAATAATTTTTGTATTCCGCTGGGGTTGGCTCCCGCTTTGAGAAAAATCCTCGCCCTGGACCGACGCGAAGGACGGGGAAAGCGGGGGCGGACTGCCTGCCGGCTGCCGGGCCGGTGAAACAGACTGGTTGGGCCGCAGGGAGGCTCTGGTAACCGAAGTAAATTCGGTGTACGGGAGCACATTGCTGGACAGGGCAGAAACGTTTCCCTGTTCCCCCAGGGGACGACCGCGTTTTTCCGGGGAATTGAAACCTGTGGCGATCACCGTAACCGCCACCTCTTCCTGCATCTCCTGATCTATCACCATGCCGTATTTGATGAGCGCGTCGGGGTCAGCGGTGGAGGTGATGATCTGCATGATCTCTTCCACCTCGGTAAGGGAAAAATCGTTGCTGCCGGTGATATTGACCAGCAAATTCTTTGCCCCGTCGATGGAGGAATCCTCCAGCATGGGATTGTTGATCGCCTCCGTGGCGGCGTCCACCGCACGGTTTTTGCCCGAGCCGTGGCCGGTCCCCATGATGGCGTTACCCTTTCCTTCCATGGTGGTACGCACATCGTTAAAATCAGCGTTGATCAAACCAGGCTTGGTCAAAATGTCGGAGATGCCTTGTACGCTCTGGCACAGGACGGTGTCCGCAAAGGCGAAGGCGTCGGAAACAGACTTGATTAGCTCCTTATCTTTGTCTCGAATGGTTTTGAGCAAATTTTCGTTGGGGATGACGATCAGGGTGTCCACCGCGGTCTGTAGTTTTTCAATACCCGCCTCGGCGATTTTCATCTTCGCCCGCCCCTCGAATCCGAAAGGCTTTGACACCACCGCCACCGTGAGCGCCCCCAAATCCCGTGCGATCTTGGCCACAATGGGCGCAGATCCGGTACCTGTCCCGCCGCCCATACCACAGGTGACAAACACCATGTGAGAACCCCGGAGCATATTGGAGAGCGCATCCGCATCCTCGAGGGCCGCCTGCTCGCCAATCTCCGGTTTTCCCCCGGCACCCAAACCGCGGGTGATCTTCGCCCCGATCCCCAGTTTTTTTTCCGCGCAGGACGAGCTGAGGGCCTGCAAATCCGTGTTAATCGCGATAAATTCAACGTTGCATACGTTTGACGCAATCATTCTGTTCACCGCATTGGAACCAGCACCGCCACAACCGATTACTTTGATAATCGTCGGATTTACCGCATCCTGGTCCACAAGAGAAAACTCAAGCATATATTCCTCCCACCTATAGTGTTCTTACTCTCTGGTTAAAAAAACTCCCTGAAAACTTTAGAAATCTTTTCACCAATTGTCCATACAGGCCGCTTACCGCTCACGGCAGTTTCCTGATTTTTTCTTTTGTCCATGGCGTCGTAAAAAAGCCCGGCGGCGGCGGCAAATACCGGCGAGCGATATTCTTCCACCACGCCGCCGAAATTTCTGGGATACCCCACACGTACCGAGCTGGTATTGAACACCTCCTGGGTCAATTCCACCACGCCCTGCATGAGCGCCCCTCCACCCACCAGGACGATGTTCCCAGACAGGCTGTCCACAGAGGACAGGCGATAGACCTCCCGCCGCACCATCTCCAGAATATTTTCCACCTGGGGACGGATAATGCCGCACAATTCCAGCCGCGAGACGGACTCCGGCGGCCTTCCCCCGCCCACCCCAGGGATAATTACATCCGCCTCTTCGTCCAAAAATTCCCCCCAGCAGGAACCGGAAGACAATTTTATCCGTTCCGCCGTATCAAAGGAGATGCCCTTGACCACGGCGATGTCGTTGGTCACGCCGATGCCGCCGTAAGGAAGGGAAGCGGTGCAGATTGGCGCACCGTCGTAGAGCACCAACACGTCTGTGGTGCCGCCACCCAGGTCGATGAGGATCGAGCCCAGTTCCAGTTCTTCATCGGTCATCACCGCTTGGGTGGCAGCCAGGGTTTTCAGCATCACCCCGTTGGCCGCTAGGGTATATCCCGCCCGGGAGATGCAGCGCTGAATATTCTGTAAAGGCGTAATCGCTGCGGTGATGATGTGTACCGCCGCTTCCAGGTGCGTACCGATCATGTTCACGGGATTTTTTATCCCCCCCTGGCCGTCCACGATGTAACTCTGGGGGATCACATGCAAAATCTGCCGGTCAGGGGGAGGCTGCATCCAATTTGCACTTTGGATAACCCGCTCCACATCGTGCTGGGTCACCTCTCGCATCCGTTTATCGCCGCCGCCAAGTGACGGCAGGGTAAGAAATCCCTTGGAATTGAGCCCCGCAATATGGGCACCGCCGATGGAGGCCACACACTCGGACACCTCATAGCCCGACACCATCTCGACGGCCTCAATGGCGGTCCGAATCGCCCGGGTAGTCTCCTCAATGTTGACTATAAGCCCATTTCGCAGACCGGAGGTAGCGCACTGGCCGGTACCGGTAATTTGGAGAACATTATTTTCGTTAAAATCGCCGATAACAGCACGAACAACACTTGTTCCGATGTCAAGGCATACGATACTATCGTTCAACGAAATCCTCCCGTATCAATCCAAGTATGGTAACACCGATTTATCCTCATTAAGATAAACCAATGTTTCCTTAGAAGCGGCAACCGCACCGCGAAACGCCGCCGACCCATGGCGCAAATCTATTTCTTTCACTCCCGAACCCATTGAACCGGCCACATCAAGCGCTACCATCATATAATGTAATGCATCTTCGTTCAAGAACTTGTCCATCAACACACGAACCCCCGAGTGTACCGGATACAGCACCAAATCAAAGGTCCCGTTGCTTTTTTGGCGCACGTGGATCTCCGAGAGAGACGCCAGGCATTTCGCCATCAGGGGTTCGCTCGCGGCATTGGCGTTGAGGGCGGCCAGTTTTTCCAGCAGGGGCTGATAGCCCTTGGCCAGCCGTAATCCGCCGATGTGGTTCTCGATAGCAAGTCCCGTGATAAGCGGCAGCTTGTTCTGTACGTTCCGTCCGGGAAACACCACGCCGCTTCTGTCAAGCATCACCGACACCGTGCGCTCTCCGATGGTGGCCAACGTCATGGCTACCGGTACCCGTTCCCGCACCTGGATCACCACGCGGTCGGGGAAGTGCTTTTCCACCACCACCGATTCAATCCCGGCGAAGGAAGAAATGGCGGTGGCAGCGCCGGACACGTCAAAATGGAGCCAGCCGGTCTCGAAATCGCCGGGTAAAAGGGACAAGAGCTCGGCATCCGTATACTGGCCGTTCCCCATAAAACTGATCTTCACCGGCGACAGGCCAGGCTGAAGCACAAAATACACAAAAGCCTCAAAAATCAGCACACAGCACAGCAAAAAGAACAGCAGCTTCAGGGTTTTGACTTTCATACTTCTCCTCCATCATCATCTTCCGTAATCCGCGATACATTCAGTATCAACCCGCACATGGCGAAGGTAATCAAAAGAGATGATCCGCCGGCTGAAAAAAACGGCAGGGGGATTCCTGTGGACGGCAAAGCGCTGCACACAACCCCGGTGTTGATCAGGGTCTGCAAAAAAATGCTGGTGGTACAGCCGAAAGCAGTCAGCGCCCCAAACCGACTGGGACATTTCACCGCCACAGTATATCCGCGCCAGGCAAAAAAAAGGAGCAGGGCAAAATAAGCGAGTACGCCCACAAAGCCCATGGCTTCTACCCAGCCCACAAAAATATAGTCCGCCTGTACCTCGGGTATTCGGTTTATATAAGTGAGTCCGCCTCCGATTCCCTCGCCAAAAAGTTCACCCGCACCAATGGCAAGACGGGCCACATTACTCTGGTAATTCAATCCGTACAAATCGAATTTTGGCATCATAAAGGCAATCAGCCGGTTCACCCGGTAGGGTTCCAAAAAGACGAAGAGAAGGGATCCCAGGAAAGCCAAAAAACTGTAGGCCAGGAACCAGCCGATCTTCATACCGGCAACAAAAAATATACTGATCCCCATCATCAGCACAAAAACCCCGCTGGAAAAGTCCTTTTGCAGAAAAATAATCAACACCATCACCGCCAGCCCGATGGCCGGGGTGGAAATCCGTATATCCTTCTCTTCGTCCCCCCGCCTCTTAGCCAAAAGATTGGCGATAAACAAAACCACCGCGATTTTCGCGGTCTCTGATGGTTGAAAGGTCATGACGTGGGGTATTCGCAGCCAGCGCCGGGATCCGTTTTTTTCAATACCAATGCCGGGGACAAAAACAAAAAGGCACAGCACGATGGAACCCACCACCAAAAAAGGCAGGATGGATCGCAGCACGTCCATTCGGACATTAGCGAAAAACAGCAGACACGCCAAGGCAGCTACGGAGTAAAAAAGTTGACGGATGACGAAATAGTTTTGATTTTGGAACAAGCGCATACCGTAGCCCGATGAGGATGTCCACAGGGTTAAAATACCAAGCCCCCACATCAACATAATGGTAACAGCAAAACCGAAGTCATTTTTGCCTGGGGCGTCCACGGGAGAATCCACACGGATTATTTCTCTGACCTGCGGGGCTTCTCTAAACATGGGCGGCCTCCAAAATCGCTGTTATCCGTTCCATGCGGATGCCCCGGGAGCCTTTTATCAAAACAACGTCCCCTTTTTTCAATTTTTTTTTCAAGGCCTCCCCTGCCCGTTCCATATCCCCATCCTCGGTTCCCGCAAACAGCGCCACCCGACCTTCGCCATTGCCGATTTTTTTGGCTACCCCGTAGGCTCCGCACATCCCCGGGCCAATGAGCACCACAAGCGCCCCCGTTTCCAAAGCCGCCGAGACGACCTGTTGATGGGCCGCCGGGGATGCATCCCCCAATTCCAGCATATCGCCCAAAACCAGGGCCTTTCTACCGGGCGCAGCCAGATCCCGGAAAAAATCCAGAGCCACGGCCATGGATTCGGGATTGGCGTTATAGCAATCCTGTAGAATGGTGACGTCGCCCCGCACTATCTGGCTCCGCCCGAACAGGGGCCGTACCGACTCAAGGCCGGCCCGCACTTCCTCCGGTGTCAATCCCAAATGCCTGGCAATGGAAATCGCGGCCACGGCGTTCCGCAGATTGTGGGCACCAAGCAGGGGAAACAGCACCGGTAAACCCTCATAGTCAAACCCAGTACCCGAGAGTCCCTCGTTTTTGACCCTTGAAATCCCGGCCTTGGCCAGATCGCCGTACCGAATTATTGCCCACCCCGTGTTTGGGGGAAGGAAATCGGCAAAGGCATCGCCGGCGGGAATAAAGGCGGTGCAGGAAGGGATCGCATACGAAAAAATCTGTTTTTTTTCTGCGGCTATCCGTTCCCGGCTGCCAAAGAACTCGATGTGGGAAGAAGAAATGTTGGTGATCAGGGCGATTTTTGGACGCAGTACTGCCGCCAGGGCCGCGATTTCACCGGGCTTGTTCATCCCCAGCTCAAAAACCCCCACCTGATGTTCAGCCCGTATGTTGAACAGAGACAGGGGCAGACCGGTTTCCGAATTAAGGTTCCCTTCGTTGGCGATTACCCGGAATTTAACGGACAACAAGGCTTTAACGATTTCTTTTGTGGTGGTTTTACCATTTGAGCCGGTGATCCCGATGCGGACGAGAGATGAAAATTGACCGGCATGGCACCGGGCGGCATCCTGCAGGGCGGTCAGTGTATCCGGCACCGGGATAAACACCGGCCGGGGGCGTTTTTGCGATACGGCGGCGTAGATTTGCGCATTTTTCATGTACTCGGTACGGTTCACCAACACCACAGATGCGCCGTTTTTGAGGGCATCCCGAATGTACTCGTGTCCATCTTGCCGGGTACCCACCAGAGGCACAAAGAGGCTGCCGGGGATCACGGTACGGCTGTCGGTGGTAACCGAGCTGACCGCCATTTCATGTCCCGCAAAGGTAAAACGTATCTGTGCCGCCCCGTCCATACTGCCTACTCCGCCTTTTCCCGCATTTCGATTCTCACGATATCGTCCGTTTGAGCCTTCCGCATTCCCAACTCCTCCACCGCCATGACGGCAATCCGATCGGCGCTTGAGAGCACACTGATTCCCGCGATGAGCTTATGATTCTTTTCCACCAGTTCGGCTTCCCGCTTTTCCAGACGCACAACCTCCGCTTCAAGTTCCACGTAGCGCTTCGCTTGAACCCCGTCAAAGGCGAGCAAGGCCGGAACACCCAACGCCAGGGCAAATCCTCCGGCTCGCAACAAAAACATCCGTCTATGCTTTTTCATGTAATAACTCCTTCCGTACTAAATTCATATCCCGCAGTTTCCGTATCACCCGCAGTTTCGCGCTTCGGGAGGACGGATTTTTCGCGATCTCCCTCCGGTCTGCGGAAACCGGCTTTTTCGTCAACAATTCCGCGCAAGATTCTCCCCCACAGATACATATCGGCGCTTCCGGCGGACAAATACACGGCTTCGACGCGGTCCGGAAAAAATTTTTAACCATCGAATCTTCCCCTGAATTAAATGAGATCACCGCCATTTTCCCCCCCGTCCCAAGCACCCGGAAAGCCTCCCAAAGCGCCCGCAGGAGGCGATCCAGCTCCCGGTTCACCACGATCCGCAGGGCCTGGAAGGTTTTGGTGGCCGGATGAATCCTGCCGTGCCGGTAAGCCGCCGGAACCGCCTGCCAAACCAGCCCCGCCAGTTGCACCGCACTCCGCACCGGGGATGCCCGCCGCTCTTTCGCCACAGCCTGGGCTATCCGCCGGCTATACCGCTCTTCTCCGTAGCGCCACAGAATGTTCGCCAGGTCCCGCTCACCCAAGCCGTTCACCAGGTCTCCGGCGCAGGTACCCGCAGAAGTATCCAGTCGCATGTCCAGCCTTTCGTCCAGGCCAAAGGAAAAACCCCGGCCCGACGCCTCGTAATGGAAAATTGATATGCCCAAATCGAACAAAATCAGGTTCGGACGCACATCATTTTCCGGAAAATTCGCGAAAAAATCATCAAACCAGCCATTGTGGAACCTCACCCGACCGGTGAAGGGGATAAGCCGTTGTCTGGCTCGCTCCATCACCGCCGAATCGGCATCCACACCGATTATCCGCACATTCCCATATTGCTTCAAGAACCCCTCGGCGTGGCCGCCCATGCCTAACGTCGAGTCTATAAAAAGAGGATTGCATCCATAGGATTCGCCCAGGGGTGACAAAAAATTCAAACACTCCTCAAGCAATACCGGTCGATGTATCACTGGCCGCTGACCAAAATCCCCTTCACCCATTATAACCTGTAGAGCGCCTCGAAAAATTAAAGCTTCTAGAGGCACCCATCATATCCTCGCCAAATTTTCAATCCCGGCGTTGAAATCATCCTGGCTCTGGGCATCGTAGGCATCGGATTGCGCAGTATCCCACAATTCCAGAAAATTCACCCCAAAATTGTTGATGTGATGAAGGGCTCCATCTTTCGAGAGGTCCGCATATTCCCGCAATTTCTGCGGTATGGAAAGCCGCCCGGTTTTATCAAAAGCTATCTCCTGTTTGGGCGCCAACAAATGACGCTGCATGGCAAAACTCTGTTTAACCGACCCGGCGGTGTTGCCAACCACCTTTTCCGCAAAACGCTTCCATTCGGAGGGTGAAAACAACCACAGACAGCGGTCATACCCCTTGGTTACAACCATGGCCGACTCCGTATATACCGCACGGAGACGTGCAGGCAGCATTATCCTCCCTTTTTGATCGCAGGTCACGGGAAACTGACCTTCAATGGATTCCAACATATTCACTACCATAATTTACCACGTTTTACCACACTCATTATGCCACGGGAACAGGTACTTGTCAAGGGTTTCAAAAAAAAAGTACAAAAAAAATACATATTTTTTTGCCTTTTCCTATACATTTGTGGAGGTATCGCAAAGAAGATTACTCCTATGGACACGCTCCACGCCGGGGCATCCTTGGTTTCGGAACACAGGTAATGCGGAAGCCTACCCCCTTGCACAATTTTTCCATACATCATATACTAGCCCCTGTAGTTCAGGGAAAGTGAGGCGCAAATCCTCCGCTAACCAGTAACCGTTACAGTCGGAATGCGCGCTTCTTGGATTGAGCGCAAAGGCAGCCTCTTATGGCAAAGACTCTCATCACCGGGTTCCCGCGAATCGGCGCGAACCGTGAACTCAAAAAAGCCCTCGAATGGAGATGAAAAAAATGAAGGGGAAATTGCATTTTTTCCAGACAATAAACATACTATTGTTATTAACAGTAATAAAGGATATAAATATTGCTTAAATGAAGAATCAAATGATGGTAATTGGGAAAGTTTTGTATAAAAAACGTCGTTTAACGAGGCTGTAGAAAAACCCGATCCTGTGTTGGTAGAAAAAATCACCGCCATCATCATGTCGTCTGAATGTATTACCGGGTATCACAATCCTTTTATTCATGATTATGGTCATGACCAGCAGTATTTTTCGGTACACGTCGAAGTTCCGGCAGATTCGGATATTGCAAAAGTTTATTCGGCTATTGAAAACATAAGCAGAAAAATATATGAGGAATTTGGAATTGAGTTAGCAATACATGTCAATCGTATTGAAATCTAACTAACCAGTTCGGCGATGCCGTCCGGCACCTTCTCTTGTAACTTCACTTTACTCCTCTGAATTATCCAACAATATGTTGGATAATCTATGTGTTGATAAAAAATAAAATATGGGATATAATACTATTGTAATAATAAACAATAGGGTATACCGTAAATGTAAGGATGGAAAAAATATGTTGATAGAAGAAGAAATACA
>JAITMZ010000141.1 GCA_031290725.1 Spirochaetaceae bacterium | reverse complement strand
ATTTTCCCCATAGCGCAAATCATCGAGTTTGTGTTTGTGTTTGCGGAAAAGATTTTTAAGGAAACAGGTCTTTCCGTTATCGCCATAAGCGCGGCAATCAGTGTGCTTACCCTGCCGCTGTACGCGGTGGCGGATCACGGGAGCGGCTCCAACGATCATCCGAATAACATCACGCTGCCTAACGGCGGAACATTGCAGGCATATAATCCGCTGCTCATGGTAAAAGATTTTGGCGCAGACTCTGTGGCTATGGCTATTGATAACTCATTTATGACCAACGCGGACACGCCTTTTTTCGCCCTGCGCGGCATTATCGAAAATCCGGTAAATCCCTGGACTCAGCTGCCGCTTACGCCGGACAAGGACGCTGGCATAGCGATTACCACTATCGGCGCGTTGAGCAGTTACCGCCATTCCGAGTATCGTTACAACATCGCGCCGAATCAATGGCTCCATGTGCGGGACAACATTTTTGACGCGAAGAATTGGGAGAATGGCGCCCCGGCGGAGTAAACTCTCGCGATTATGGAGTAAAATCTCGCGATTATGGAGTAAAATCTCACGATTTTGGAGTAAAATCGCGAGATTATGGAGTAAAATCGCGAGATTATGGGATAAAATCGCGAGATTATGGGATAAAATCGCAGGATTATGGGGCAAAATCGCGCGATTTTACAAACCGCACGGAAAGGAGCTGCGGGCGGTCTCCGGCAACGGAGTCCGCCTTTTTTATGCGGGGGAGGGGAACGACTTCACGCGGAGGCGCAGAGGCACGGGGAGGAATTTGGTCGGCATCCCGGAAGTTTGGAAGCCCCCAAACACCAGAAGGAGTGAGAAAAAAGAAAAAATGTGTACCGACATTCTGATACTTGCCGGCGGCGCCGGCGAGCGCTTTTGGCCCGCTTCGACCGCGGATAAACCCAAGCAGTTTATGAGCCTCTTTGAAGGCATGAGCTTTTTGCAGCACACCGTGCTCCGCGCCTCCGTGTGAGGCATAACCTTGACTTTGGTAAAGCAATGGCGTTCACTGGAATGATGGATGACGACATTCGCTGGAAACAGCGGTTTACCAACTATAAAAAGGCATTCTCCCATCTTGACGCGGCGGTTGATGGCGCAAAAACGCGCACCCTCAGCGACCTGGAACAGCAGGGGCTGGTCAAAGCGTTTGAGTTTACCTTTGAACTCGCGTGGAACGTGATGAAAGATTTTTTGACCATGCAGGGCATTACGGGCATCATCGGCTCAAAGGACGCGGTCCGGTATGCGTTCAAGGTGGAGCTTATCAGTGGGGGTGAAGTCTGGATGCGGATGATTACCGACCGGAATCGCTCGTCACCTACCTATGATGAAGCAACAAAGGAGGCGCTGGTTCACCATATTGTTGACGCGTATTGCGGAGAATTTACTATTTTTTCGGCGAAAATGGAGGAATTATCCCTATGTACGGATTATCAGAGCGCACCTTGAACACCCTCGGCGCCTTGTTTCAAAAATACCCCGGCATAGAGCGGGTCACGCTGTACGGCAGCCGGGCAAAGGGCAATTACCGGAATGGCTCGGACATAGACATTACCCTGCATACCGACGGCACTTTTGGTGATAACGAGCTTTCCCGCCTGGCCAATGATTTTGACGACTCGGATATGCCCTATTTTGTGGACGTCAGTATCTACCATCAACTGCAAGATACCGGCTTAAAAGCCCATATTCAGCGGGTGGGGAAAGTTTTATACACAAAGGGTTGAATAATTTGAAAATAGGAAACGCAACAGGAGTCGTTTTGTATGGTTAAATATCGAGAGAAAAAGACGGAGTAATAAATCATGGCTGATTTTTTGTACACAATCATCATTTTTCCGCTCGTGCAGATCATTGAATTTGTCTTTATTTTTTCCCAGAAAGTATTCAAGCAAACCGGCATTTCTGTTATCGCCGTTAGTGTGGTGATAAGCCTGTTGTGTCTGCCCCTCTACATTGTGGCGGAGAAATGGCAGCAGATTGAGCGGGATACGCAAAAACGACTCAAGCCGAAACTCGACAAGATCAAGGCGGTATTCAAAGGGGACGAGCAGTACCTGATTTTGTCCACATACTACCGTCAAAACCGCTATCATCCCCTCTATTCCCTGCGTTCCAGCCTGGGTTTGTTGATACAGATTCCTTTTTTCATCGCCGCCTATTCCTGGCTTTCCCATTTGCCGATGCTCCGGGGCGCGGGTTTTCTGTTTATCCGCGATTTGGGCGCCCCCGACGCGCTGTTCCGGCTGGGAGGCCTCACCGTGAACGTCCTGCCCATTCTGATGACCGGGATTAACTGCGCGGCGGGGGCGGTGTATTTGCGGGGATTTCCGCTGCGGGATAAGGTCCAAACCTATGGCATGGCGGCGGTATTTTTGGTGCTGCTGTACGGTTCCCCCGCAGGATTGGTGCTGTATTGGACGCTGAACAATGTGTTTTCCCTGGTAAAAAACATTGTTTATAAATTCAAGAATCCCCGGCGGATCCTGGGGATTACGGCCGCGCTGGGCCTCCTGGTTTTTTCGGCGTATATCCTGGCGTTTCATACCGGGGACATAAAAAAGCGCCTCCTGGTGGCGGGCTTCTGTTGGGCCGTTCTCCTGGGGGTATTCTTCGCCGGAAAGCTCCGGCCCGCGGTGAAAGCCCTGTGCCTGCCCCTGCTGGACGGAAACCTGGACCAACGGGCCCTGTTTTTTCTGAGCGCCGCTTCCCTGGCCATCCTCACGGGCATCGCGATCCCGGTGACGGTTCTCTCTTCATCCCCCCAGGAGTTCAGTTTTATTGATTCCCAGGCTTCGCCCTTTGGGTTTATCGCCTTTAATCTGACTATGGCCTTGGGAACTTTTGTGCTTTGGCCCGGCCTTATCTTTTTTCTTCTCAAAAAACGCGCCCAGGCCCTGTTGTGCCTTGCGTTTTATGGGCTCACGGTGTTGGCGGCGATCAATGTGTTTGTATTTTCGGGGGAGTACGGCACCATTTCCACCACCTTCCAGTTCGATACGCCGGGGGTGCTGAACGCTCCCGCCAGGTTTTCCGCGATTAACCTGGGCGCGCTGCTGCTGGGACTTCTGGGGGTTTTGGCGGTTGTCCGGGTCAAACAAAAAAGCGTGCTCATTGCTTTTCCGGTGATACTGGCAATGTCCCTGCTGGTTTTTTCAGGAACCAGGGCGATGGAGATACAAAGGGAATACCGCCGTTTGGCAGCAATCCGGGAAAGCGGGGGAGAAACCGAGGCGCACCGCATAACCCCGGTGTTCCACCTATCAAAGGCTGGGCCCAACGTGGTTATCATCATGGCGGACAGGGCGATAAATGCCTTTGTGAAGCCCATTTTTGCGGAATCGGCGCGTCTTCGGGAACAGTTTGACGGCTGGACGGTGTATCCCGATACGGTCTCCTTTAACTCCCATACCCTGATCGGCGTGCCTCCGGTTTGGGGCGGCTATGAATATACGCCTCTGGAGATGAACCGCCGGGCGGGCCTTCCCCTGGCGGAAAAACACAATCAGGCCCTGCTCCTTTTGCCCCGCCTGTTTACCCAGGCAGGTTTTCACGTGACGGTCACCGACCCGTCCTGGGCGAATCATAGCTGGATTTCCGACATCACCATCTACCGGGAATACCCCAACGTGGACGCCCTGAACACCATGGGGCGCTACACCAATCTCTGGTATCAGAAAAACGCCGGCGGTGAGCGCCGGCGGGCAAGCGAAAAAATCCGGGCCCATATTTTCCGGTTCGCCCTGTTCAAGATCAGCCCCGTGCCCCTCAGGCGCGTCATCTATGACGACGGCGATTACTGGGGCCTCAAAAAGGACTGGATAGATACCGGCGACAATATAAGCGAATTGCTGATTGATTCATATGCGGTGCTGGATTTCCTGCCCGAATTGACCGCCTGTGATTCCCCTGTGCCGTCCGCCCTGCTGATTACCAACGATATTACCCACACGTCTGCGTTTTTGCAGGTGCCGGACTATGTACCGGCAGAGCAGGTCACCCATGAGGGGGAGGGGATGTATCACACCAATGCGGCCCTGTATCACCGCCTGGGGGAATGGCTCGACGGCCTGAAGGCCCAGGGTGTGTATGATCATACCCGGATCATCATCGTGTCCGACCACGGCGCCAGTCTTGAGGAGAAATTGGCCATCGGCCCCGATCATCTTGAAAAATATAACCCCCTGCTCCTGGTGAAAGATTTTAACGCCCACGGGGAGCTCAAAACCGACCTGTCTTTTATGACCAATGCGGACGTACCGTCCCTGGCCCTGCAAGGGATTGTCGAAAATCCGGTGAATCCTTTTACCGACAGGGTACTGTCTGGGGATGCTAAAAAAGACGGTGTGACCATCACCACCAACGGCCTGCATTTGGCCCACTATCATCCCAAAAATACCTTCAAAATCGACATCAGCCAGTGGCTGCATGTCCACGACAACATCTTCGACCCAGCCAACTGGAGTCCGGTTGAACCAAATCCCAAGAAAAATACTGATTAGCACCAGGTTAATCAGTGTTTACCAGGAGACACCATGTTTACCGATATTCTGATTCTTGCCGGTGGTGCCGGTGAGCGCCTGTGGCCAGCCTCAGATGCCCACATGCCCAAGCAGTTTATGAGCCTCTTTGAAGGTCGGAGTTTTTTGCAGCACACGGTGCTCCGCGCCCTGGCCCTGGATCCTCCGGGAAAGATTTGGGTGGTGACCCGTCAAAGCTGGGTGGACCTGGTGGCCGCCGACATACGCGCCCTGATCGAATCCCCCGGCGTGGGCACGCGGCTTCAGGAGAAAATCCTGGTGATGGGCGAAAGCCGGGGCAGGAACACCGCGCCCGCCGCCGCCTGGGTGTGCCGCTGCTTGCTGGAACAAGGGGCGGACTCCGGGCCGCCCAACGTGCTGGTTTTGCCCAGCGACCACATTATTTTGGACCAAAGGGCATTTCGCGCCGATGTACAAAAAGCGGCGGGCTTTTCCGCGCAAAACCGCCTGATGGTGTTCGGAATACCCCCGGTATATCCTGAAACAGGCTACGGGTACATCCGCTCGGGCGCGGCTTTGGACGCCCCCGGGGTTTTTGAGGCGGCGTCATTTCGGGAAAAACCCGACGCGCAAACGGCGGCAGCGTATATCGCCGCGGGTGATTATTTTTGGAATTCCGGATTGTACGGGTTCCGGGCGGACTTTTTTCTGGAGGAACTGATGCGGTATTCACCGGGGGTGGCCGCGGCCTTTTCCGACCTGGGGGAGGGGTTTTTCCCGGAAGATCAGGGGGGCATCGCGGTGATCACCGGGCGCGGCGGCATCGAAAAAGCCTACGATCAAACGCCCTCCATCTCCATTGACTACGCCGTGAGCGAAAAAAGCACCCGTACTGCTATGGTGCGGGCGTCCTTTGACTGGGACGACGTGGGTTCCTGGGATTCCCTGGCCAAATACCCCGCTGTGGCCTCCAAAGATGTGGCGGCGGTATACTCTGCAGGCAATTTTGTCTACTCCGACATCCCCGTGGCCCTGTGCGGGGTGGAGGATATCGTGGTGGTGGTGAAAAACGGCCGCGCCCTGGTGATGAAAAAAGGCTTCGGATATCAGGTGAAGGAAATCGCCTCTTTGAAGCACTTCTAAAAATTTCAGGCAAGTATACAAAAGGCGGGAAGTGTGATATAATGGAAACAAGGAGTTAGGTCTCCATTAGTAAAAGAACAGACAAAAGTTCCCATCGTAAGTAATAGCGAGGTACTATGCAAAAGGTAATCTATCTGGGTATGCGGGGCGACATTATTCATCCCGGTATTATCAACATTATCCAGGAGGGCGCAAAACACGGCGACGTGCTGGTGGGGCTGCTCACGGACTCGGCCATTGCCGC
>JAITMZ010000129.1 GCA_031290725.1 Spirochaetaceae bacterium | reverse complement strand
GCTTTCCCCAAAAAGATTCGTCCCCGAAGATTCCGTCAGGTGCTTCATGGCCTGCCAAAGGGAACAGTGCCGCCCGTTGGCCGCCGCGCTGATCTCCTCGATGGCCTTCCGGCCAAATCCCCGGCGGGGCGTATTGATAATCCGCAGCAGGTTGATGTCATCCTCGTGATTGGCGCAGAACCGCAGGTAGCTGATCACGTCCCGGATTTCCTGGCGCTTAAAAAAACTGGTGCCCCCACTCATAATGTAAGGGATGTTCGCCCCCAACAGCGCCTCCTCGATGGCCGTGCTCTGGGAGTTGATCCGCATAAGCACCGAGAAATCCTCGTAGCGCCGCTTTTCCGAGAATCGCAGGCTGTGTATGCACTGGGCAATGAACTCCGCTTCGGCGCCCTCGTTCTCCGGAAAATACAACTCCACCGGCTTCCCAGACCCGTTGTCGGACCAGAGCGCCTTGTCCTTGCGGTTGGTATTGTGGCTGATCACCCCGTTGGCCGCCGCCAGGATTGTCCCGGTGGACCGGTAGTTCTGCTCCAGCCGGATCTCCCGCATCCCCGGAAAGTCCCGCTCAAAGCTGCGGATATTTTCATAGCTCGCCCCCCGCCAGGAATAAATCGACTGGTCGTCATCCCCCACCACGGCGATATTTCTGCCCGCCAGGACCTTCATCATGCGGTACTGCCGATCCGACGTGTCCTGAAATTCGTCCACCAGGATGTACCGGTAGCGCCCACGGTACTTTTCCAGGGTTTCCGCCGATTCCTCGAATACCCGCAAGGGCAGACCGATAAGGTCGTCAAAATCCACGGCGTTGTACACTTTCAGGGCGGATTGGTAATTCTCGTACAGGTTTCGGTACATATCGTTGGAGGTTTCCCATGTCCAGCGGCCGGTCTTGATGTTGGAAAAAAGCGACGCGATTTTTGGTACGTCCAGGTCGGCGGCGGTAAATCCCAGCTCCCGCCCGCTCTCCTTGATGAGCTGCCGCTGGTCGGTCTCGTCGTATATCGAAAAATTCCCACGCCATCCCAGTACGCCGATGTCCGCCCGCAAAATCTGCACCCCGAAGGCGTGAAAGGTGGACACCGTGAGGCTTCGCAGCTTTTTGCCGGTGATTTCCTTCACCCGCCCCTCCATTTCCCGGGCCGCCTTGTTGGTAAAGGTGAGCGCCAGAATTTGGCTTTGGGGCACCCCCTTTTCCAGCATATAGGCGATGCGGTAGGTGATAACCCGGGTTTTGCCGCTTCCCGCTCCGGCGATGATGAGCAGCGGCCCCTCGATGGAGGTAACCGCGTCGTATTGTTGAACGTTCAATTCCCGCCGATAGTCCAAATGCATGGTTTCCATTCTGCGCCTCACCTCAGGTTAAACCGGGAACTTCAAAAATGGAAATTTTCGGCAGGCATCCATCAGCGAGAGAAGGCTGCGGTAGCGGTCCGGATGGACGGCACCCTGCCGGAGCGCTTCGGTAATGGCACAGCCGGGGTCCACGGTGTGCGTACAGGATGGGCCGAACGCGCAGCGCAGGGTCAAGGCGGCCATCTCGGGAAAATACAGGGGCACATCGCGCCCTTCCAACCCGGGGAGCGTCAGATGCCGGATCCCCGGGGTATCCACCAGGGCCGCAATCCCGCCGCCGGCAAGAGGCACCTCAAGGAGTACCCCCCGGGTGGTAGCGTGGGATCCCCGGCGGAATTTCGCGGAAAGGGGCGCGGTTTTCTGTCTCATCCCGGGTGCGGCCGGCAGTTTGCCGGGCTTTAGCCCATTCAAAGGAAAATTGTGCGGTTCATCGAAAAAATCTTCTTCGGAAACTGGAAAAACAGCCCCACAGGCTGCCAAGGCGTTCACCAGGCTGGACTTCCCCACCCCCGACTGACCCACCAGCACCGTCCGCTTCCCCCCCAGGGCCGCCGCAAGGCAGTCAAGCCCCGCGCCGGTTTTGGCGGACACCCGGAGCACCGGATAGCCCAGCGCCTCCCAGCAAGCCAGCCGCTCCGCCACGTCCCCTGCAATAGGCAGGTCGCACTTGTTCATCACCACCAGCGGCGGGACGTGCTGGAGCTGTGCCTGGATGACGGCGCGGTCGATGAAGCGCGGACGGAAAGGCGGCTCGCCGGGGGTGGCCACCACCGCAGCCTGGTGGATGTTCGCGGCCAGAAGCTGAAGGGATCGACCCTTCTCGTTCCACCGGGCGAAGGCGTTTCTCCGGGGGAGCAGCGTGGTGATCTGAGCCTGGGACTGGTCCAGCAGGTCCGGCTCAATGCCCACCTCATCGCCGGGGGCCAGGGGGTTGTAATAACCGCCGGTATCCCGCAGTTTCTTTCCCTTAAGAGACGCCCGGCGGATGACACCGTCGGCACAGGAGACGTCAAAGAAGTTGTTGGAACCACCCAAAACAGTACCGGTCATAGGGATTGCGCCGAAGTGGCGCGTCAGATTTCCATGTTCATGGCCCGGCGCACCTCGGTGAGGGTCTGGTGTGCGGTCTTGCAGGCCCGTTCCACGCCGTCCAGAAGCACCCTGCGGATATGCGCCGGGTCTTTTTCCAGGCGGGCCCGTTCGGCGCGCAAAGGCCGGAGCTTCTCGTTCAGCGCCTCGGTGAGGGCTTTCTTCAGCGCCCCTGCCCCGCCATCGCCGATCCGGGCGGCCACCGCTTCGGGAGCATCCCCGGTGGACAGGGACACCAGAACCAGCAGGTTGGCCACCTCCGGGCGGTTCACCGGGTCGTAGGTTATGGTACGGTTGCCGTCGGTTTGGGCCTTTTTGATAAGCGCGGCGGTTTCATCCTCGGTGGCGCTCAAAAAAACGGCATTGTTCCGGCTCTTGCTCATCTTCTGGCTGCCGTCCAGACCTAAAATGTTCGGGCTTTTGCTCAACAGCGCGAAGGGAGCGGGCAAAATCGGCTTTTTCAGTGCGTATTTCTCGTTAAACCGCCGGGCAATCAGGCGGGTCATCTCCAAATGCGGCAGCTGGTCCTTGCCCACCGGAACCACCGTGCCCTTGCAGAACAGGATGTCGCAGGCCTGGTGCACCGGGTACGTATACATCCCGGCGTTCACCGACTTGAGGGCCGCCGCGCCGATTTCTTCTTTTACGGTGGGATTCCGTTCCAATTCCGCGTTGGAAACCAGGGTCAGGAAGGGCAGCATCAGTTGGTTCAGTTCCGGCACGTAACTATGGGGAAAGATGACGCAATTCTCGCCGGGAACCAGCCCCGCCGCCAGATAGTCGATCACCAATTGTTTGGTGTTCTGGGCGATTTCGCTGAAAACCTCGTGATCCGTGAGCACCTGGTAGTCGGCGATGACGATGTAGGTCTTCACTCCCAAGCCCGACAAACGAACCCGGTTCAACAGGGAGCCAAAATAATGCCCGATGTGCAGCCTCCCGGTGGGCCGGTCACCGGTGAGGAGCACGTGGTTTTGAGGATTGGTCAGGATGTCGGCTTCAAGCCGGGCGCTGAGTTCCAGAGATTTCCCGTAGGTATCTGAAGGATGCGCTTCTGCCGGAGAGGGGCAATTGGGATTGAACCCGTATTTATCATACAACTGTATATCCATAGGATGACTCTGCATTTTGTTTATTGTACTATACGCTGTTTAACAAAAAACGTCAAGAGAAAAAGTATGATTTTCAACAATTCTTATTTATAAAAAATTTCTTACCGCGAAGCGGCGGGGTTGTTGATTCTTTGTAAATGAGAATTGCCAACAGGCACGAACAAGTCGCACCAGTAGGTGCGAACGAGTTTGCTGCTGGAAACTTCGGAGCTAACGCTCCTCGTTGCCCTGTATCGCAACCTCTTTGTCAGCGATAGCCGCCCGCCCAGCGCTCCGCGCCCGCCGCCGAAGGCGGCGGCGTTCCCCCCCCGAAGCTTCGTTTTTTGCAAAAATTCGGTAAGAATTCTGCTAAATTCTGCTAAATTCGCTTGACAAATGGAAAATGCAATGATATACTTTCCCCATGTGTAATGTCAGTATTCTATTGCCAGTTTCTATTT
>JAITMZ010000124.1 GCA_031290725.1 Spirochaetaceae bacterium | reverse complement strand
CCGGAGTCGACCCGCTGTTTGCCCGCGAGGTACGCGTCGTCAAAGCGGCGCATAAAGCCCACCATGAGAAAACCTTTGGCGGCGGCCAGGGTCTTGCGGATTTCCGCAGCCTCCGCCATATCCAGGGTCACGGGTTTTTCGCAGAACACCGCTTTGCCGGCCTTGAGCGCGTCCATGATAATCGCGCCGTGGGTGTTGGTGGCCGAGGCGATCACCACCGCGTCCATGTCCTTCTGGGCGAGCAAATCCCGGTGGTCGGCAAAGGCCGGCACTCCCGAAAAGCGCTCGCAGAAATTGCCCCGCGCCCCTTCCATGGGGTCGGACACCGCGACAAGCCGGGCGTTTTCTATCCGCCCCGCCAGATTTTGCGCATGCTTAAATCCCAGCCTTCCCAGGCCGATGACGCCGCATTGTAACCGTGCCATTTACGCCTCCTGCTTTGTAGTGTCCGTGATCCCGGAGGCCGCGTACATGATTTGTTCCTGGGTCACGCTGCCGCCCTGGAATTCCGCGGTGATTTTGCCTTCGTGCATCACCATGATCCGGTCGGACATGCCCATGCACTCGTCCATCTCCGAGCTGATCATGAGCACCGCCGCACCGTCTTTCACCAGGGCGTTCATCAGGTTATACACTTCGATTTTCGCCCCCACGTCGATGCCCCGGGTGGGTTCGTCGAAGATGAAAATCTTGGCCCTGGTCAGCAGCCACTTGGCCACCACCACCTTCTGCTGGTTCCCGCCGCTCAAGTTTCCCGCAGGCATGGACACCCCGGGCGCGCGGATACGCAGGTCTTGGACCATTTTTTCCGCGTCAATTTTTGCCTGCTTCAGGTTCAGCAGGATACGCTTGATGTACTGCTTGAGGTTCACCAGGGTGGAGTTAAATTCGATGTCCTGAATCAGGATCAGCCCCTGGCCCTTCCGGTCTTCCGTGAGAAAGGCGATCCCCGCGCCGATGGAATCCCGGGGGTTGCGGATATGCACCGGGCGGCCTTCCACAAAGACTGTGCCGCCGTCTATGGGGTCGGCGCCGGTGAGCGCCCGGGCGGTTTCCGTCCGTCCGGCCCCCACCAGGCCCGCAAAGCCCAGTACTTCCCCGGCGTGCACCGTGAAGGACACGCCGTCTATAACCCCCGTGCGGGTAAGGCCCTCCACCCGGAGCATCTCTTTCCCGATCGCGGCCTTGACTTTGGGATATTTCTGGGTGATGTCCCGGCCGACCATGTATTTGACGATGTCGTCGATGGTGATGGCCGCGTTTTCAAAGGTGCCCACGCTCTGTCCGTCCCGAAAAATCGTGACGCGGTCGCTGATGGCCTTTACTTCGTCCAAACGGTGGGAAATATAGATGATCGCCACCCCTTCGGCCCGGAGGTACCGGATAATCTCCAGCAGTTCGTGCGCTTCATGGGCGCTCAGGGCGGCAGTGGGCTCATCCATGATGATGAGTTTGGCCTCAGAGCGCACCGCCCGGGCGATTTCCACCATCTGCTGTTTGCCCATCCCCAGGGTTCCCACCTTTACCATGGGGTCGATGTCCAGCCCCAGGGTCTGCAGCACCTTGTGGGCGGCATGCTTCATTTCGTCCCGATTAAGCCAGCCCAGCTGCTTCTGGATGACCGCTTCCCGGCCCAAATAGATGTTTTCCGCCACGGTCATGTGGGGCACCAGGTTCAACTCCTGGTAAATACAGGCGATCCCCAGGGACATGGAGTAGTGGGGGGTGACGTTTTCCATCTTTTGGCCGTCAAAAAAGACTTCTCCCTCGGTGGGGGCATGCGCCCCGGTGATCACCTTGATGATCGTGGATTTGCCCGCGCCGTTCTCGCCGCAGAGGCCGTGCACTTCCCCGGCGCGCACGTCAAAGCTCACGTCCTTGAGGGCCACCACGCCGGGGAATATTTTGGTAACCTTTTGTATGCGCAATAATGCGTCCTGTTCCACAAAAACCTCCTATAGGGCCACATCAAACTGAAGTTTTTACAAATATCTATATCAGTATATCACCATTTTTGTAATTTGTCAAATTTTTTTTGTTTTTTTACAAAGACAACTGTGGGGGCTTTCAGGAAGGAGAGGAGGCACCGGCAGGGCTCATTTACAAAAAATTTCTTACCGCGAAGTCGAATAAGTCGAAATAAGGAAAAAACTGGCTTTTATCCCTGAAAACTTCTTCGACTTGGCGGTTGAATTGCGAATTACTGGGGCACCAGTCGCCTCCGGTAGTCTCTGGCCGAAGCTCTCCCAAAAAGCCGGGAGGCCGCGCGGGCAGTAGTCTTTGGGTGGTGGTTGGGGGAGGCCGGCGGGGCGGCGGCCTCTCCCAACCACCGTGCAGCGCCTACAGTAGGCGCGGAATCCCAAGCGCACGACTTGACACCGGCATGAAAAGATGCTACACTATCCTCATGACCACACTAACCCTCCCCCCGCGGTGCGACGTTCCCGCCGCCTGCCGGTGGGACTTGACGCCCCTGTTCACCGACTCTGCTGCTTGGGAAGCTTCCCTGGCCAGCCTCATGCCCCTGGCCGCCGCTGTGACCGCCCGGCGGGATACCCTGGGCACTTCGCCGGAGAGCCTTCTGGAAGCCCTCCGTGCCCTGGCTGCCTTCCAGGAGACCGCCGAAGCCGTGGGGTGCTATGCATCGCTCCTCACCGCCGGTGACGAGGGGGACAGCCGTTTCCAGGACATGCAGAGCCGCTTTCTCATGGCCGCCACCGCCGCGGAAGCCCAAATCAGCTTCCTGTCCCCGGAGATTCAGCACATCCCCCAAAACACTTTGACCCGATGGCTCGCCGAACCTGCCTTCGCGGATCACCGGGTGATGGTGCAGAAACTCCTCCGCCTGAAGGCCCACACCCTGAGCGAGGCCGAGGAACGCATCCTTGCCCTCCAGAGTGAAGCTGCCCAGGCCGCACAAAAAGCCTTCTCCCTGCTTACCAACGTGGATATATCCTTCGGGACCGTCCGGGTGCCGGGTGAGAAGGGGGACGACGGCGCGCGGGACAACCCCCTCACCCAGTCCACCTTCTCCCGGTTTATGGAACACGGCGACCGCGTGGTCCGCCGGGAAGCGTACACCCGGTTCTACGCCGCCTTTGACACCCACCGGCATACCCTGGCGGCGCTCTACGAGGGCAGCGTCCAGCAGGACATCTTCGAGGCCCGGAGCCGGGGGTATTCGTCGGCAATCGAGGCGGCCCTGTTTCCGGACCAGGTGCCTGTGGGGGTGTACGAAAACTTGGTGGCCACCGTGCGGGCCAACCTGACTCCCCTCCACCGGTACTACGGCCTCCGCAAACGCCTTCTGGGCCTGGAGGAACTGCGGCACTACGATGCCTATGTCCCGCTGGCCGCCGGAGTGCAAACCCACACGCCCTACGAACAGGCCGTAGAGATCCTTCGGGAAGCCCTGTCGCCCCTAGGGAGCGAATACACCGGCACCCTCTGCGACGGTCTTTTGGGCGGGTGGGTAGATCGCTACGAGAATCGCGGCAAACGGAGCGGGGCATTCTCATCGGGCAGCTACCGGAGTTACCCCTACATCCTGCTGAACTACAAAGATGACGTGCTGCGGGACCTCTTCACCATCGCCCATGAAGGCGGTCACTCCATGCACTCTTGGTATTCCGCCCGGTCCAACCCCTTCCCTCACTACGGCTACACCATCTTCGAGGCGGAAGTGGCATCCACTTTCAATGAACAACTACTCTTCGACTATCTCATCGCCCGGGCCGACAATCCCGCCATGCAGCGTTATTTGATGAGCACCCGCATCTCCGACATCCTCGCTACGTTGTACCGCCAGACCATGTTCGCCGAGTTTGAACTCCGCACCCACGCAATGGTAGAGTCCGGCGTCCCCCTCACCGTAGACAGCCTCCGCCAAACCTACCGCACTCTTCTGGAAGACTACTTCGGTCCGGAAATGGTACTGTCGCCGGAAAGCGATCTGGAGGGTCTGCGGATACCCCATTTCTATAACCCCTTCTATGTCTATAAGTACGCCACCGGGATCTCCGCCGCCCTGGCCTTGGCCGACCGGGTCACCAAAGGCGGCAAGCATGAGCGGGACGATTATTTCGCCTTCCTCAAGTCAGGAGGTTCCCGCTACCCCATGGAATCCCTCAAGCTCGCCGGGGTGGACATGACCGTTGCCGAGCCGATACAGGCCGCCCTCACCCGCTTCTCCGGCTTGGTGAACGCGCTGGAGGCGAAATCCCCCGCGGCTACCCCTGGCTGAATCTCTGCAAAAAAACCGGAAGACCCCGCGGGCAGTTGCAAAAATCATCGGGATAGAGTATACTATAAGGAATCATAAGGAGTTTATTATGCAAAATGAAACCAAGGCCTTCTTCCGTCAACAGTTGAAGGAGCAGGCAAAGACGTGGACCGATTTGGCCCGCCGGACCGGGTACATCCTGTTGAGCGCCGAAAAGCATATAGACGGGGATGCCGTCGCTGCCTATAATGCTTTGGAGGAGAAAAAGCAGGATGCCGTGAAGAGTATCTCTACAATTCAGGGGCTGACCCTCACCCAGAAGGACGGAGAACAGCAGCTCACCCAGCTTGCCAAGACCCGGAAGAAATATGCCGCTGACCAGGAAGCCGCCTACGCCCGCTTGGGTGCCGCGCTTTTCGGGGACCCCGATGGGGCCGCCGCCGGGGAGTTCCCCCAGGAATACGCCGGCATCGCCGTACTGCGGGAAAAACTGTCCGCCGGCCAGCGCACCCTCCGTGACGCAGCCGAAAAGGCCGGGGGCAAGAATGTTTTCACCAAGGTGGTTTCATCGGTGCGCTCCTCCGCCGCGTCGGCAGGGATAAGTACGCTGAACCGGCAAATTGGGCGTGCCTGTGCCAATGCCGCCCAGGAACTTTTTGTAGGGGACAAACTGGCGGTCTCCCAGGCAGCATCCACTGGTGCCGTCATGGAGTCCGCCGGCGAGTGTCGAACCATTGCCGCTGTCCTGGAAGAGCTGGACATTCGGGAGGGGAGCGTGCAGGACAATATCAGAGACAGCCGCGAAGCCTTGGCTCGAGAGGGGGTTCGTGCCGGCACTCTGATCAGAATTACCGAACTCCGGAAGGTCATCGCCCAGACCGGCACGGAGGAGGACGAACTGGCCCTGAAAACAGGAATAACCTTCCTGAACGCCCAACTCACCTCCGAGGGTACCCCACAGAAGGGCGTCCAAAAGCCCGACCCCTCCGTGACCGTCATAATTACCGATGCTGCCGCCCTTCGCCGCAGTATGACCGCCACTGAAATGAATATACGGCTGTGGGAAATGGACGAACAGGTGGCTGCCCTGTCGGAACGAATGCGGAAAGGCCACGAGCGGATCCGGGGGAACAATGCCGCCGTCAGGAAGCTCACCGACGACAGCGCTGAAACCGAGCGGATGATTCAGGAGACCAACGGGGTCTGCGAAAAACTGAAGGCCGACCGGGAAGCCCTGGCAGAGCAACGAAATGCCCTATCATGAATTTCGGCGACATCCTTTCTCAGTGGGAGCGGAATCCACAAAATCGGCGCTTCCAGGACAAGGATCGCCTTCAGGACGATGAAGCCGCCCTCCGGGAAGCCCCGTCAATCAAGCAGATGCGCCCCCAGGCCCACCTGGACCTGCATCAAAAGACCCAGGATGATGCCCGGGAAGCGCTGGAACAATTCGTGTCCGCCTGCGTCCGCCGCCGGCTCCGGAAGGTGCTGATCATCCACGGCAAAGGCAACCACCCCGGTTCGGAGGCAGTTCTGGCAAAGCTGGTACAAGAATATATCCGCACAGACCCCCGCTTGGGCGCCTCCGGTCACCCCGACGCCCGTGGGGGAGGAAGCGGCGCCACCTGGGTAGCTGTCAAGCCCCCCGCGTGAATCCCGCGTTACCGACTGCTATGAAACTCACTGCGCTGATGAACGAGTGCCGGGGACCGGAATCGAACCGGCATGGCATCACTGCCGAGGGATTTTAAGTCCCTTGTGTCTACCTATTTCACCACCCCGGCGGTGGTGCATAAAACTATAGCATAGTCGTGGAAAAAGCACAAGGGTGAGGAAAAGAATTCAGGTGATACGGAGGGCACCTGCGACGGCAAATGGGGGGCTTAAAAAATTCCCCCAAATCCCCGCTTGCACATTCCCCCGGTTTGTGCTATACTCTGTGCATGAAAACCCTGTTTCGTGCCCCGTGCGTCCTGTTTGTGCTCTTCCTCACCGCCGCGCTTCCCGCAGGCGCCCAGTTGTTCAACTCCAAACTGGGATCCGACGAATTGGCCCGGATCAATGCGGGGGAAATCGTCATGCGTAACCTCGGCAAAGCGGGAAACATCAGCCTGAACCCTGTGCATCCCGAGGCCAAACGGGCGATGGACATTATCCGGCGCCTGGACCCTGCGTACCTGGCGGAAGTGATCCAGGTGCGTCCTTGGGAGGAGGCGCTCATCCCAAGGATGTGGGAAATTCTGCGGGACATCCCCTCCTACCAGGGCATTCCCTACTGGTCGGTCCGGCACGAGCGCTACTTCGACCTGTATTCCGCCGCCCAGATTCTCACCCAGCGTCAAACCGATGACGGCGTGGTGATGGATGCGGAATTGCTGATGGAACCCTTCAGCTTGATGCAGGCCCGTATCACCCTGCGGCAGGGCGGCGGCTGGCTTTTTTACCAAATGGAAAACAAAAATCGCATGAAAGCCGAGGGCTTCACTGTGGCGAAGGAAGAAAACCTGCAATCCCTGATTGTGGTGTTCCGCCACGAAAATTCTCTGGTGTTCTACGGTATCGGCGGGGTGGACGCGCCGGTGATCTTTTTCCTGAAGAGCCGCATCGAAACGTCCTTCATGAACCGCATCAAAACCTTTTGCCA
>JAITMZ010000121.1 GCA_031290725.1 Spirochaetaceae bacterium | reverse complement strand
TCCTTTTTGAAGACCAAACCCTTACCTTGGATTTTGATTCCGATGATTTTAAGTTTAGTATTTGTCAGCAGAACAAACCGCCGTATACGTTTCAAACACTTTCAGCGGGGTATCGCGCCCTCTTTGATATTTATGCCGACCTCATTATGCGCACCGAATACTTTAAGGTGTTACCCAAGGATTTGACCGGCGTCGTCTTCATTGATGAGATTGACTCCCACCTCCATGTCTCACTGCAACGTTTGATACTGCCGTTTTTTGCGAATTCATTCCCCCACATTCAATTCATCGTTACCACCCATTCGCCGTTTGTGCTGATGTCTAGCCCGGATACCGTTGTCTTCGATTTGGCAAAAAATGAACCAATCACCGACGATTTGCAGCAATTCAAAGTTACAAAGAAATATGCTAAAATAGACGAATGGGACAAGAAATATTTGAGGAACTGCTGGGCAGATTAGAAGGGATAGGGAGAGAAGTTCCTGACGGAAGGCGGTGGGGGTACGATCAGAAGTACGAAATAAAGGACGCCCTTAAGAGCGCGTTTGGGGTGTTTTTCTTTCAGCATCCGTCGATGCTACAGTTTCAGCGGGCGATGCAGGAGAAGCGGAAGCGGAACAATGTCACGACGATACTGAAAGTGGCAGAAATACCGAGTGACACCCAGATAAAAACGCTTATCGACAACATAGAACCGGCTGGGTTTGATACAGTATTCAGCGGGAACCTGGGAATTGCGGATAAACACGGGATTATAGACAAATACCGGGTTCTGGACGATGGGGTATTAATCGCGCTGGACGGGGTTTGGTATCATTCGTCGGAAAACATTCATTGCAAACACTGTTTACACAAGGAAATAGACGGGAAGGTGATGTATTATCACAGTATAGTAGCGGGAACCATCGTAAAACCGGGAGACGGCGCGGTGCTGCCGGTGATGCCTGAAATGATAACGAACGAAGACGGGAGTGAAAAACAGGATTGCGAGATAAACGCGACGAAACGGTGGCTAAAGAAGCACGGGAAGGAGTATAAATGGCTAAAAGCGACATTGCTGGGGGACGATTTATTCTCAAATTACCCGATGTGCATGGCTGTTCTTGAGCAGGGGATGAGTTTTATTTTTACCTGCAAACCGAAATCGCACCCGTGGCTGACTGAAACGATCACCAATTCATATCTTGATGAGCTGAGCGTGAAGAACTGGAAAGGGAAGAATCATCATGTTGGGACCTACAAGTGGTTAAATGGGGTAGAAATACGGGACGACAAGAAAACACTTTTGGTTAATTATCTGTATTTGGAGATAAAAAACAAAGAAACAGGCAAGGTTGGATATAAAAACGGGTGGGTGACGAACAAAACGATAACGAAGGAAAACTGTGTTTCACTTGCCGCTTTTGGGAGAGCGCGGTGGAAGATAGAAAATGAGCATAACAATGTGCTCAAAAATCACGGATACAACCTGGAACACAATTTTGGTCACGGCAAAAATCATGCGAGTGAGATTTTTTGCCTGCTGAATCTGCTTTCATTTCAGTTTCATACAATTCTGGGACTTGTTGACGAGGGTTACCAGAGTGCCCGCGCTTCAATTTCCCGGCGGGATGAGTTTTTCAATCACTTGCGGGCCGCTTTGCGCTATGGCCTACACGATAATTGGCAACAATTCATCATTTTTGTCAGACACGGCCCTCCAGACGGTTGAAACTTTGAATTGCTGATGAATAACCGTGACAAGTTGACATTTTCCCGGTGAGCGTGGGTTGCATCCAGCCCATGAGCAACTGAGGCTGTAAATCCAGAATTATTTTCTCGGCGGGCCACGTGGCCTTGACGCAACGCCCCTGCCCATTGTATACTAGCACAAAATACACTACCCCAGGAGGGATTGATATGACAAAGCGAATTCGGGATGCGGGACTGGTGCCCGTGGTGAAGCTGGACAGGGCGGAGGATGCGGTGCCCTTAGCAAAGGCCCTCAAGGCCGGGGGCCTCGACACGGTGGAGGTGACCTTCCGCACGGCGGCGGCGGCAGCGGCGATCAAGGCCATCGCGGCGGCGGACCGCCAGATGCTCATCGGTGCGGGGACCATCCTTTCGGTGGACCAGGCCCAGGCGGCCGTGGCGGCGGGGGCCCACTTTGTGGTGTGTCCCGGCTTTGACCCCAAGGTGGTGGACTGGTGCATCGACCACCAGGTGCCCGTGTTCCCCGGCACATCGAACCCCAGCGAGGTGTCCGCCGGCCTCGCTCGGGGGCTTACCACCCTGAAATTCTTCCCCGCCGAGCAGTCCGGCGGGGTGAGCATGCTGAACGCCCTGGCCGGGCCCTTTCCGCAGGTGCAGTTCATGCCCACCGGGGGCATCAGCGAGGCGAACCTGGGGAGCTATGTGCGGCTGAAGAATGTGGCGGCCTGCGGGGGAAGCTGGATGGTGAAGCCCGAGCTGGTGGCCGCCCATGACTGGGAGGGCATCACGGGGCTGTGCCGGAAGGCGGTGGCGGCCCTCCACGGCTTCACCTTCAACCACTTGGGGCTAAACCACGCCGATGCGGCTGCCGGCCAGCGCACCACCGGGCTGCTTTCCCTGCTGGGCTTCCCCGTGACCAAGGACGGCGCTTCGTCCTTCTTCTGCGGCAATGGGGGGGGCGACTTTTTTGAAGTGATGAAGAAGCCCTTCCTCGGCACCCACGGTCACGTCTCCCTCAAAACCTGGAACATCGACCGCGCCCTCTCCTACCTGGCCAAGCAGGGCTTCACACCCCGGCTCGACGACAGCGCCAAGTGGGCCGGTGAACCGGGCAACAGCCCCCTCCTCGTGGTGTACCTGGAACCCGAAGTGGGGGGTTTCGCCATCCACCTCAACCAGGCCTGACTGCGCCTACCACAGTACTTCGTCAAACATAGTACTTCAACAGACACAGCAACCGGTGCCTGAGCTTGTCGCCTCTGTGGTTAAAATTCTGACGTTAATCAGCGTGTCCCACGGGCCACCGGTAAAGGTGGTCTGGATTGCCGCCTTACGAGTTTCGCCGTAGCGAAACATCGCTGTATCCCTCGCAAACCGCGCCGATAAACTCACGAAAGAGGGGCTGGGGGCGGTTGGGGCGGGACTTGAACTCGGGGTGGAACTGGACGCCGAGCATCCAGGGGTGGCCGGTGATCTCGGTGATCTCCACCAGGTCCCGCTCGGGGTTCACCCCGGAAAAACACGCCCCCGCCGCTTCAAAGGCCGGCCGGTAGCTATTCATGAACTCGTAGCGGTGGCGGTGGCGCTCCCCTATCTCAGCCGCCCCGTCGTAGGCCCGGTGGGCGAGGGTGCCGGGGGTGAGGGCGCAGCGAAACTTCCCCAGCCGCAACGTGCCCCCCAGGACCACGCCGTTCTGGTCCGGCATGAGGGCGATCACCGGGTCAGGGGTGTCGCGGTCCATCTCGGTGGAGTGGGCCTGGGGAAGACCCAACACGTGTCGGGCAAACTCGATGACCAGTATCTGCATCCCCAGGCAGAGACCCAGGTAGGGCACCCCCGCAGTCCGGGCAAAGTGGGCCGCCCGGATCATGCCCTCGATGCCCCGGTCACCAAAGCCGCCGGGAACCACGATGCCCTGTATCCCCGCCAGCCGTGCTGCCGTGACCGTGTCGTCCGTGAGGGTGGAGGCGTCGATCCAGTCGATGTCCACTGCGGTGCTATGCGCCGTGCCGGCGTGGAGCAGGGATTCCACCACCGACAGATAGGCATCGTGGAGCTCCGTGTATTTCCCCACGAGCGCCACCCGCACCGTCCGCTCCGGGTGGTAGAGCCGCTGCACCATGGCGGTCCAGTC
>JAITMZ010000107.1 GCA_031290725.1 Spirochaetaceae bacterium | reverse complement strand
GCCAAAGCAAGCGGCGTCCGGACGGGCACCTACAATATGCTCATCGCTTTTTTAACGGCCCTTACCATTGTGCTGGGGATGCGCATGATGGGGGCCATGCTGATTTCAAGCCTGATCATTTTCCCCGCCCTCACCTCGATGCGGGTCTTCAAAACCTTTCGGAGCGTGACCATCTGTTCCGCCCTGGTGTCCCTGGCCTGTTTTTTTATCGGCGTCGTTATTTCATATATATACGCCATGCCCACCGGCGCGAGCGTGGTGATGGTCAATATATTCGCGTTCCTGCTGTTTTGGGTGCTGAATCTTTTGAGCAAGGAGAAAAAGCCTATGAAACACACGTTGCTGACAAAACCAGCCGCCCTCTCGCTGCTGTGCCTGCTTCTCGTCACCGGCTGCGGTGTAAAGAAAGCCGGGGTGAAAAAAAATACCGCCGGGACGCTCTCTGTGTCCCTGCCCGCCGCAACAGCCCAAAAAGCGGCCACAAAGAACGCAGCCGATACGGGCGAAACAATGATTGAAATAAAGGAAAAAATGTTCATCGCCCAAACAAATGAAATATACCTCAATCCCGAAGATTATCTGGGCAAAACGATCAAACTCCAGGGGCTTTTCAAATCCGAGCAGTATCCGGGGGCCGCCGCCCCCTATTGTTTTGTCCTTCGCTACGGCCCGGGCTGCTGCGGAAACGACGGCAACGCCGGTTTTGAGGTGGCCTGGGACCAGCGCTACACGCTGAAAACCCCGTATCCCACCCCTGACGACTGGGTAGAAGCGACCGGCGTCTTGTCAACATACGAAGAGGATGGGTTTCCCTATTTTTACCTTGCTCTTGCCTCCCTCACCGTATTGGATGAGCGCGGGGCGGAGTACGTGAGCCAATAAAAAAATAACCCGTCGGCGTTTCAGCAGGGTACATCGAAAACCCCGGCTAGATTTTCGACTTTTTCAGGCGTACTTCCACTGCGTCGATGACCTCGTCCGGCGTGGAAGCCCCGGCGGTGAGTCCCACCCGGTCCAGAGCGAAAAAGCGCGCCGGTATTTCATCAGGCCCTTCAATGAGTGCGGCCTCCGGGGCGTGGGCAGCGGCCAGGGCGAATAAACGCCGGGTGTTGGCTGAATCTCGCCCGCCGATCACCAGCACCCCCGCCACCTGACCGCACAGGTTTTGCACCGCATCCTGCCGGCGGACCGCCTCCGGGCACAGTGTCTCGGCAATCTCCACACCGGTGATACCGGCGGTGAGTGCGGTTTTTATCCCGGCATATTCCTCCCGGCTGATGGTGGTCTGGGCGATAAGCGCGTACCGTGCCGCCGGATCGAGGTCAAGTCGTGCCGCATCGCCGGCGTTTTCCACGATGACCCAGTCTTTCGCATACCCCGCGATTCCCGCCACCTCACCGTGGTGCCGGTCCCCGGCGATGATCACCCGGCACCCTTGGCCGGCGAACCGCGCGGCCTTCTGCTGGCTGGCCGTGACCCGCGGACAGGTGGCGTCCACAATGGCCGCACCGGTGGCCCCCAGTCTCCGCATCACCTCCGGCGCTACACCGTGTGCGCAGACGATAATCACGTCGATTGTCCCGGCATCCGGCGGGGACAGGGGGGCACCAATGGGCAACCCGTGGATACCGGCCTGTTCCAGGGAAGCGAGCGCCGTGGGATTGTGAATCAGCGGGCCGTAGGTGTAGGTATTGCCTTTCGGATATTTTTCAATGGCCTCAAAAGCCATCCGCATGGCACGGCGCACACCGGCACAGTAACCCAGCACCGAGGCACGCAGCACCGTCATTTTTTCTGCGGCTCCTCACCGGGCGCTTTTTTGGAGCGCAGAACAGGCGGGTTTTTCGGCTTCTCGTCAGGCGTTTTTTCGCCCCGCAGGATCAGCAGGTATGCCCCCAGGGATAGAACCACGCAGAGCCCGCCCACCACAACTACCCCCAGCCCGCCCGCTTCGGTCAGGGGCAATTGAATGTTCATGCCGAAGAAACTCACGATGAAGGTGGGCACCATGAGAACCAGGGAAACAATGGTGAGGCGCTTCATCACAATGTTCAGGTTGTTGGATATCACCGAGGCGAAGGCGTCCATCATGCCGCTCATGATGTCGCTGTAGGTGTCCGCCATTTCGATGGCCTGCCGGTTGTCAATCTCCACGTCCTCCAGCCATTCCCGGTCGTCCTCGTCAAATTTGAGAAAACGGGTTTTGGCCATTTTTTCCAGCAAAAGCTGATTGCTCTTTAGGGACGTGGTGAAAAACACCAGGGATTTTTCCAGGTTCAGCAGCTTGATCAGTTCATTGTTCCGAATCGACCGTTGAAGTTCGTTCTGGATAGCCGTGGAAGTGCGGTTGATTTCCTTGAGGTAGCGCAAAAAGGTGACGTCCGCCCGGCTCAGGACTTTCACCACAAAAGCGGGCAAGTCGTTCAATGACAGACGGGTCACGGCGATGTCCCGCAGCAGGTCGCAGTCTGTCCAGCAGATGGTCACTACGGCTTTTTCGAAGATAATAATCCCCAACGGGATGGTACAGTAGCTCACGTCGTCCGCCGGGGTGTACAAGGGCACCCGCACGATCACCAGGATATATTCGTCTTCTTTTTCGATACGGGAAAGCTCATCCGGGTCGAGAATATCGGTGATGTGTTCCGCCTGGATACCATATTCTTCCTCAAGGACACGAAAATCTTCGCGGTTGATTGACCGTGCGTCTATCCAGGTGTTACTGGCGGAGTCAAGTTCATTTTTTTCGCACCGGGCGAGTTTTTTGCCGTTCTGTTGCCATAGGGTAATCATTTTCCCGTCTTGTTACGCGCGATCCATGGTTTACGCATAAAAGCGATGGATGCCCCGACGATATATATCGACGAGTATATGCCGGAAACTATGCCGACCATGAGGGACAGGGCAAATGTCCGCATACTGCCGGTGGTGAATATGAACAGTGCGAAAACCGCAAGCAGTGTGGTGACAGTGGTATATATCGTGCGGCTCAAGATTTCGGTCTGGGCCCGGTCCAGTATC
>JAITMZ010000070.1 GCA_031290725.1 Spirochaetaceae bacterium | reverse complement strand
GATTTTTCCAGGATGATATTCATCTGATACGTCCAATCCTGGTATTGACTGTGGAAATCCTTCTGAACCAGCGCCCACTGGGTTTGCTTCACCTGACGGCAGGCTTCCTGGGCGTGATTCAGGGCATCCAGGAGGGCGTTCTTGAATGCCCCCAGGGCGTCCAGGGTGTGGGTCTCCGCACCCCGGGTTGGGGTAATTCGGGAGGTGGCCAATTCCCGCTGTAGGTTGAGCAGCGCCAGGTCGTGCTGCTTCTGGTACCACGATCCGCTTCCCATGGCCTGTTCGGCAAGGTGAGTCAATTCCTGGCGGAAATCGGCCTTGTATGACCAGGCCAGGCGTGCTTCCAGAACGTTGTACTGGGCGCGGGCGGCATTTCGTGCTTCCACGGAGGCGGTGACGTCACCGGCAGCCAAGGCCAGGCGGCGGAGTTGTTCTTTTTCCGCGAGAGGGATTTCCATGGCCTGGGAGAGGGCGCCGTAGAAGGCATTCATGCCCGCTTCCTGGGCGTCCTCCAGCATCTGGAGGTGATCTTCGTTCAGGGCGGTGAGTTTTTTCGCCTCCGCCATCTGGAGGTGCCCGTTCAGTTTGCCGATGGCATCCACTGTGCCCAAGGCATTTTTTGTCCCGCTGGAAGCAAAGAGCGTTTCGGTGTATTTTCCCCGCATTTCGGCACCGGTGACGGAGCCCGCCGCATTGTCAAGGATTTCCGTGAGGCTGGCCAGGAAGGAATTCATTCGCAGTTCCGTTTCCCCCGGCGCCCGCTCCCCGTAGTAGCGGTCCAGGGTGTCCCGTTTTTCCTGAAAATCCGCCCGGATTTCCAGCCACTTGTCGAAAGAGTCCCCTTCCCGTTTGTTTTGGTCATCCCCATTGGTCATGTGGCCAATGAAAACATCGTTTACGGCGGATCGTACGTCCGATAGATCCCGTTTTTTTAGCCCAAAATCCACACCCAGGACTGTGGCGGCGACCCCCGCCGCGATGAGCGCGCCGGTGGGGGCAAAGGGGATGCACGCCGCGGCAAAGCACGCCGCCGCCGTGGCAAAGGATGCCCTTTCTTTTTTTGCATAATCGTTGACCCTTGCCGTGAGCTTATCCGATACGATTTTGACCGCCCGGGTCTTCATTTCGGTTTGTTCCCGCTGGGCGCACTTGATGGTCAGCGAGGTGTCCCGGTACAGGATATACCGGGCCAGATCTTCCCGCCCCTCCGCCGTGCCGGTGACGGATATCCAGGCGTCCATGAGCACCGCCATCCGCGCATGGTAGTATGCCTGGATGGGATTGATTCCGTGGATGGACTGATCCGGCACCTCCGCCAGGGCATAGGCGTCGTTGTCCCGGGGGGTACTTTCTGTATCCAGAAACCAGGCTTTATTTTGTTCACTGCCCAGCATTTGGAGGTATAAAAAGGCCAATCCCAGATCCCCCAGATAGGACGGCTCCTTTTGGGCAATGCCGCTGAGCCAGGCGATCCCCTCCGCTGCGGCCTTTGTTTTTTTGTTTTCCCGGTAATCCACCAGTTTGAACAGGTCGGTCTTTTGGGTGAAATAATCGTCGATCACGGCGGTGTCTTGGGACGCCAAACCGGCTTCGGGTACTGCGGTACCGGTCTGTTCAAACAGCTCGGAAGCGATTTGTATGTTCCAGGCCAGGCGCACGGTGTAGGTGCCGGTGTTTTCATCCCGGACCAGGCGGATCATGTCCAGGTGGGTGTTCGCGGTTTTCACGGTACCGTCGGATAGAAGGGATTCGGGGAGGATATCCCGCACCAGGGCAGCCAATGCCGCCTGGTCCGCCCACTCGGCTTCCCGCACCACGTTTTCCATGCGTCCAATTTCCCGTGCCGCTTCGTAGGCGATGGCCCGGCCCGTATAGTAGTTCCGGACGGCGGTTTTGTAGTCCCCCAGAGCCGCCAGATAGGCCGTGTCCCGTCCGCTCCGGGCAGCTTCCTGGCTGCCGTTTCCCCGCATATCCTCCAGCACCTCCAGGGCGATCACCGCCCGCTCCTGGGCATAGCGGGTCTCGGACAGGATTTCCGTGGGGGTTTTCCAGGCCGCACTGCTGTTGACTCCAAAGCCTTCCAGGTAGACCCCGGAGGCCCAGTCGAAGATTTTTTGCCGCTTCCGCGCTTCCAGTTTCGCCTGCTCCGCTTCTTCAAATGCCCGGTCGGATTTTTTCAGTTGGGCGTTGTACTGGACACATTTGGCTTCCAGGGCGCTCACCGCGGCGTTGAAGTCACCCCAGCCCCGGTCCCGGTATCGGCTCTCAGCCTGGATGAAAGTTTGATACGCCGCGTCCGCCAGAGCCCGCAGGTCACCCGCTTCCTCGTTGATCATTTTCAGGGTTTGCAGGTGGGAATAGATCTCGTTCTCCAGGGTTTTTCCCAGGGCGGCGCGATTTTCCAGCATTGCCATGGCATCCAGCAGGGCTCCAAGGACGTCATCGGTATTCTGTTCAATCCCCTGGTAGTGATAGTACCAATCTTCTCCGGGTTCCGGTGAAAAGGTCAGAGCCGGGTCCGGCTCGCCAAAATATGCCCCCTGCTCCGACAGTTTGCGCTGCGCCGCTGCTGCGTAGAAGGCAAAACCATCCTGACCCACCAGGGAGTCCAGGGCATGCTGCTGATTTTCGCTTATCCCGGCCAGGCTTCCCAGGTCGTACCGGGCCAGGGCGGAGCGCCAGTCCACGGAACTGCTGTCCCGCTGGTTTATGAGATGCTGTGCCAAAAGATATTCGTACTGTGCCCGCTTGTACTCCCGTTCCCGCTGGGCCAACTCCCGCCGGGACGCTTCATCCGGGTTTTCCATGCCCTGCCGGTAGAGCAGCCAGGCAGTGTAAGCCCGTTCCACCGGCTGGATGTCCGGGGCCGACGGGATGTCCGCTTTTTCCTCTTCCGTGAGGGTATTGAACAGGTATGCCCCCAGGTATTCAATCACGTCCCCGATGTATTGTTCCAGTACCACCCTGCCGCCGGCATTCAGGCCCTGTCCGGCATCCTCCAGGGAATCTATATACCCCCAGAATTGCGAAACACCGGCGGCACCGTTTTTTGTGAAGCTACTCAGGTCGGTGGCGGCCATGAGTCGGTGTACCTCCGTTTTTGCCCGGTTGTGGGCGGCGTTTACTGTCCCGTATGCGTATTCCCCGTAGACCGCCTGGATATGCTCCCGTATCTCCCGGTACCTGTCGCCCTCAAGGCCGGTATCACCGATGACAAGGTAATTCGCCGCCCCCTGCCGCCGGGCCAGTTCGTCTTCCCAGTATGCCGCCACCCGCTCCCAGCATTGGCGGATGATCTCCTCCGCCTGGGCCTGCCGGTCCGCGGCGGTAGAGTCTTCCGGGGGCGCTTCGTCGCCGGTGGGTGCGCCGTCCTCGTCCTGTGGGTCCATGTCCTGCAGGGCGTATTGTTCTTCCAGTAATTGTCGAATTTCAGATAGCGCTCCGGGGATACTGTCCAGGGACGCCCGCTGGATGTCCGGGTCAGCTTCGGCGATCCGGCGCCATTTTTCTCTGTTGTCCCGCACCTCAGCGATGGACAGGTTCCCGGACTCGTCTCCGTTGAAAAGGCTCTGGAGAAGTTCGTCCACCACCAGTTCTTGCTCCGTCCCGGCGTACCCCTGGGCGGCGCTGTAGAGGGCTTCCCAGGGGGCATACCGGTTTTCCCCTCCTTCCCACAGGGCATGCAGGCTTTCCAGCACATTCAGCACCCTGGCCTTCACCAAATCGCCGTCGATCCCCCGCAGGGCTGCCAATGCCGCGTTGTGGGATTCGCGCTTTTCCTCCATATCCTGCCTGAGGGATGCCAACTGCTGCGCGGTCTGGTCCACCGCTTCCCGTGCCAGACCGGTTTCGCCGTAGAGCTGGTCCAACCGCGTGATCTCATTCCGGTAGCTTTCCAGGGCACGACGGTATTCATCCTCCGCCCGCCGGAGGGCCTCCCGGGTTTCCGCGCCGATTTCCTTGGACGAGCTGGCGTTCACCGCATAGTCCTCCAGGGCCGAGGCGATGTCCAATTCGTCCTGCCAGTATTTTGCCACCGCCTTTGCCTTGAGGAGTTCCACTTCCAGTTCGTCATAGTATTCCCACACGTCCCCGGCATCGAACACCCCGCCGCTCAGGGCGAAGAGCCGCTGCAGGGCGTTTTCCTCGATGGCCGCGATCCGCTGGTATTCCTTTCGGACGTATTCCCGCCAGATCCCTTCCTGCTCCGCGAAGACGTTGTCGATTTGGTCCTGGGACAGGCCTCTTCCGTCGAACCGCTCCGTCAGTGTCCGGTAGCGTTCACCCCGCCGGCTACCCTAAACCGCCCCCCAAAGCCCACTGCCCGCGCGGCCTCCCTTTCGCACCGGTAGGTGCGAACGAGTTTGCTTTGCAAACTCGTTCGCAAGCATTCTCGCCAGTCCGGCGTTCCCCCCGAAGCTTCGTTTTTTTTCAAAAATTCGGTAAAAATTCTGCTAAATTCTGCTCAAATCGCTTGACAAATGGGGAAATGCGGTGATATACTTTACCCATGCGTAATGTCGGTATTCTATTGCCAGCCTT
>JAITMZ010000211.1 GCA_031290725.1 Spirochaetaceae bacterium | reverse complement strand
TTTTGGCGGCGGCTGTCCGTGCCATCCGTGGCGGTTTTTTGTGTACGAGTTTGTTGCACAAACTCGTGTGCTTTATCTGGCCGCCATCCGTGCCTTCCCGACCCATCCCGAAAGTCCCAGCCCGTGCCCTCTGTGTCCTCCGTGGGAAATACTGAAGAGGATATCCCACAGTGGGCACGGGGGACACGGGAGGAAAGATAACCGCCAAGTCAAAAAGTCGAATAAGTTTTTTTCCTTCTTCGACTTCGCGGTAAAACTTCCTTCCCTCCGTGCCTCCGTGTGAGAACTTTCCCCCTGCGCCTCTGCGTGAGAGAATTGGAAAAAAGCCTCACGCGGAGGCACCTTGCTGAAAGTGCGGTTTTGTGGTAGCATGATAGCATGAGAGTGTATCCTGGATTACGGTGGATGGACGCTTCCCACCTGGCGTACGCGCGTGCCGCGTCCGCCGATTGTTTTGTCACGGTTGATAAAAAGATGCTGAACAAGCACATTCCGGGTATCGCCGTTATCAACACAATAGACTGTATCAGTAGGTGCCAAAACCGTGAAAAATAATGTTTTTGCGCGGGCGTTTCAGTATTCGATTCCCGTCCTGCTCGGCTACGTTCCGCTGGGAGGGGCGTTCGGACTCATGCTCGGCCGAAATTACCCCTGGTGGCTTGCGTTAATCATGAGTGTCGTCATGTATGCCGGCGCGGGGCAGATCTATGCGGTAAGTATTTTTGCCGCGGGCGCCGGAATCGCCGACGCCATGCTGATTCAGTTTGTACTCAACGCCCGCCATATTGCCTACGGCATCACGATGTTGAAAAAATATACTATGGCGGGGAAGTATAAACCGTATTTAATTTTTACTTTAACCGACGAAACATTCGCGCTTCTCTCGTCGCTCCCCGATTTGCAGGAAAACGAAACCCTTGACGAACGAAACGCCTTTATGTTTTACGTCAGCCTGCTCGACCAGTGTTCTTGGGTCGTGGGCTGCACCTTGGGTGCGCTCGCCGGATCAATCATCCCGCTCGGCATGGAGGGCATTGATTTCGCCCTTACCGCCCTCTTCATCGTGCTTTTGATTGAACAGATTACCCGCCTCAAAAAAGCCGCGCCCTTCATTGTCTCCGCATTGCTTACCGTTGCCGCCGTTATCCTGCTCCCGAACACCATTTCGCTGCTGAGCGCGCTGGCAATCTGCCTTGCCGTCGTTCATTTTATCGCTCATTTTAATACTGCGCGTGCAAAGGAGAACTCATGCTAGATACGACAAGCGCTCTGCTTTACACCTTCATCATGGCGGCGGTTATTTTTTTTTGCAGATTGTTTCCGTTTATTTTTTTTGCGGGGAAAAAGGGTGCTGAATCGTCGCCTCTGAAAAAACAGTTTTTATCGTTTATAGAAAAAACAGCGCCGCCTGTGGCAATGACCGTCCTTGCCGTCCGCGAAATCGCCCTGCCGATAAAAGAAGCCTTTGCGGTGCAGCGCTTATCAGCGGAATTTTTTTTTGCGATACTGCCGGTTACCGCAGCCAGCGCCGTATGTGCGCTGCTCTATATCTTTGCGAGGAGGAACGCGCTGGTCAGCATATTCGGCGCTGTCATCCTGTTTATGGTGTTAAAGAAGTGCCTTCGGTAGTTTCGGTTCAGTCCCGGGTGAGGAGGCCGCCTTGTTTGGGGCGGCCTTCGACAAGCTCAGGCACCGCCGGTTGCTGAGCCTGTCGAAGCACCTCACACAGGGGCGCAGGGGTTTTGTCCGTGCACTTGACCATGCAGAGGCGAGGACATTCAGTGCCCCGCCCGCTCCCCACCCCAGTCCCCGTGCAGCGCCTATAGTAGGCACGGAATTTCAGTTACAGAATTTCAGGCGGCCTTGACAGGGCGAACTTTCTGTGATATGCTGATATGTAGAGGTATTTGTATGGATAAAATAGTAACTTTCGGAGAAATCATGCTCCGTCTCAAGCCGCCGGGGCACGAACGGCTCCTGCAGCAACCCCGCCTGGAAGCCACCTTCGGGGGCGGCGAAGCCAACGTGGCGGTGTCGGTGTCACTCTTGGGCAAGCAGGGGGTTTTTGTAACCGCGGTGCCGGCAAATCCTATCGGTGAAGCGGTGATCACCGAGATGCGGCGCTATGGGGTGGAAACCTCGCGGATACAAAAACGCCCAGGCCGCTTGGGGGTGTATTACGTGGAGAACGGCGCCATGCAGCGGCCCTCCACGGTGGTGTATGACCGGGATTATTCGTGTATCTCCCTGGTCAAGCCCGGAGACTTCGACTGGAAGGCCATCTTCGCGGGAGACGAATGTTGCGGCGGAAAGGCCCGGTGGTTCCATGTGACGGGCATCACCCCGGCGGTATCAGCGGGTGCGGCGGAGGCGGCAATTGAGGCGGCACAGACGGCACAGGCGGCGGGAGTCACCGTATCCATCGACCTGAATTACCGTAAAAAACTGTGGAACTACGGAAAAAAACCTCCGGAGGTGATGCGGGAGTTGACCAAACACGCCGATGTGATCATCGCCAACGAAGAGGACATCCAGAAATGCTTGGGGATAGAGGCGAAGGTGGACGTGACGTCGGGCAAGCTAAACACCGAGGTGTACCGGGATCTCACCGCTCAGGTGAAAAAAGAATTTTCCACTGTGTCTGTGGTGGCCGTGACCCTGCGGGAGTCCAAATCCGCCGATCAAAACGGCTGGTCCGGGGCGCTCTCCGGTAAAACCGGTTTCTACCTGTCCCAACGCTACGACCTGGACGACATCGTGGACCGGGTAGGGGGCGGCGATTCTTTCTCCGCGGGACTCATCTTCGGCCTGCTGGAATTCCCCCGGGACGAACAGTACGCGTTGAACTTCGCGGTGGCGGCTTCTGCATTGAAGCACTCCATCCCCGGCGATTTTAACCTCACCACCCGGGACCAGGTGGAAGCGCTGTGCAAAGGCGACGGCTCCGGACGGGTGCAGCGATAGCGGCGGACCGGGCTGGTGAAAAGAGCGGGTTCTGAGCGTGGCCGGGACAAAGGGGTGGCCACACGTATCGGCATCGATACCTTCGGGTGCGATCACGGCAGGTCGGGGATCGGTTCCTATGTGCGTTCCTTTGTAACCAGCATCCCTCCGGAGACCCACGCTCAGATTGAACTCTTCGGCCCTGAAATCGACCGCTACACCTACAATTCCGAGCGGCGGGACATCCTGTTTCGGGGCATCTCTTTGCCCGATAATCTCCGGGCGGAGCGGATGTGGCACAGCTTCTTTGCCCGGGGGATTATCAAAAAGGCCCGGTACGATGTGGTGCTCTACGCCGCAGCTACCCGGGTGTTGCCGCCGCCCTTCAAAATTCCCTCGGTGGCGGTGGTGAACGATGTGTTTTCTAAAAACCTGTTCTCCGCCGACGGCTATTACTACGAGCACATCAAGGCGCGCCTGGCAAAGGCCTCCCGGATTATAGCGGTGAGCCAGTATATTCAGAAGGACCTGGTGAACCTGGGTTTTGACCTGGAGAAAATCACGGTGATCTACGCCGGGATTGAGCACAATCTGTTTTATCCCCGAAATAAAGGCGACGAAGCCGCGGTGGACATCAAACCCTTTGCCATCCGAAAGCCTTATCTCATCTACCCTTCCCGGGTTTACGGCACGTCAAAAAAGCACGTGGAGCTGGTACGGGCATTTAACCTGTTCAAAGCGAAAACCGGCCTGCCCCACCGGTTGGTTCTGGCGGGGGCATTCGGCAGTCCGGGACTGGACTTGCTCACCGGAGAAATTGCCCAGTCTCCCTACGCCTGCGACATATTCCTCACGGGCTACTTCCCCCACGCCAGCCTGCCCTTGCTTTACGCCAACGCCGATGCCTGCGTGTTTCCCGCCCAGCAAGAGGGGATCGGCCTGCCGGTGATTGAGGCCATGACCTGCGGGATTCCCGTGACCTGCGCCCGCTCCGGAGCCCTGCCGGAAATGACCGGCGGCCACGCCCACTTTTTTGACTGCGATTCCGTGGAGGACATGGCGCTGGCCATGGAGAAGATTCTGGAGGACACGGCGTTCCGGGAAAAACTCATCGCCGACGGTATCGCCTGGACAAATCGCTTTTCCTGGAAG
>JAITMZ010000200.1 GCA_031290725.1 Spirochaetaceae bacterium | reverse complement strand
ACAGAGCAGCTCACCGCCCACCATTTTTTCCGCGGCCTTCTTGCCGGTGGTCACCCCCAGGGAGGTGGACATAATCACCGTACCCAGGCCATTATATACCCGGGGCAACTTGGCATATCCCAGATACACCCGGCGACCGGGGGTGGAAACCTTGGTCAGCCCATGGATCACCGACACATTGGCGTCGTCGTATTTCAGAAAAACCCGGATCAGGGACTTGTCGTCCTGTACCAGTTTTTTAAAATTTCTGATATATCCTTCGCTCTTCAGTATCTTTACAATCTCCAATTTCAGCTTGGATGCGGAGATATCCACTTTTTCATGCCGCGCCGTAGAGGCGTTGCGAATTTTTGTCAACATATCTGCAATGGGATCAGAAACGCTCATACCTCAGCCTCCATCTACCAACTCGATTTTGTAACGCCCGGCAACAGGCCTTCACTGGCCATTTTGCGGAAGCATAGACGGCACAGCTTGTATTTTCGCAAATACCCCCGGGGCCTGCCACAAATTTTGCAACGATTTACCCGTTGGGTGCTGTATTTCGGCTTCCGCGCGGCCTTGATAATCATCGATTTCTTTGCCATGAATTCCCCTTTTATTTCCTGAACGGCATACCGAACTTGCCCAGTAACGCCCGGGCGTCGCTGTCGGTAAGCGCGCTGGTTACAATATTCACATTCAGCCCCGCGATCCGCTCGATCTTGTCGAAGTCGATCTCGGGAAAGATGATCTGCTCGGTGATCCCCAGGGAAAAATTCCCGTGACCATCGAATCCCGACACCTTTATCCCACGGAAGTCCTTCACCCGGGGCAACGCCACATTGATGAGCCGATCCAGAAACTCGTACATCCGGGCACCCCGCAGGGTCACCATGACGCCCACCTCATTCCCCTGCCGCAGCTTGAAGTTAGCGATGCTTTTTTTCGCCTTGGTCTTCACCGCATGCTGTCCGGTGATCGCAGATAAATCCGTCACCGAGGAATCCAGGAGCTTCTTGTTGGAGATGGCCTCACCGACCCCCATGCTCACCACAATTTTCTTCACCTCCGGCACCTGTGTCACGGACCGGTAACCCAGTTCCTTGAACAGCGCCGGGACTAACGTCTCTTTGTAAAGCTTCTTCAGCCGAGGTATGTTGCCACTCATTATAAAGCCTCTCCACATTTGCGGCAGACCCGCATTTTTTTATCCCCGTCGATTTTATATCCGATCCGGGTGGGGCCGCATTTTTTGCAGACAATCGCCACATTGGAAATGTGCAACGGTGCCTCAATTTCCGCGATACCCCCCGCATCCTGGGCGGAACGCTTTTTCATCGCCTTTTTCACGATGTTCGCGCCGGACACTATCACCCGATCCTTGGCACTAAAAAGGCGAACCACAGAACCCCGCTTTCCCTTGTCTTTACCCGCCAGTACTTCTACCGTGTCGTTCTTACGGATTTTTATTTTTTTAATCATCTGCCACCACTCCTCAAAGCACTTCCGGCGCCAAGGACACGATCTTCATGTAATCCTTGTCCCGCAGCTCCCGCGCCACCGGGCCAAAAATACGCTTGCCCTTGGGATTCTTGTTCGCATCGATAATCACACAGGCATTATCGTCAAAGCGGATATACGTGCCGTCAGACCGCCGGTATTCCTTGGCGATGCGGACGATCACCGCCTTCTCGATGGTCCCCTTTTTTATGGTGGACGTGGGGATCGCGTCTTTCACCGCCACCACGATAATGTCGCCAATGGAAGCATACCTGCGATGACTGCCTCCGATGACTTTGATACACTGCACCGTTTTTGCGCCGGAGTTATCGGCAACGTTCAGTTTGGTTTGCATCTGAATCATATCTGCTCCCTACTCCGCCCGCTCAATAATTTCCGCCAGACGCCACCGCTTTTCCCGGCTCAGGGGCCTGGACTCCACGATCCGCACCCTATCGCCGGTGTTGGCACTGTTGGTCTCATCGTGGGCCTTATATTTCTTCGTGCTGGTCACATATTTTCTATACAGCCGATGCAGCTTCCGCGTGGACACCGTGACCACCACCGTCTTATCCATGCCGACGAGTTTTCCCTCTTCGTTTTTCCGCTTGTTGGTTACGATACCCACAAAGCTGCGCTTCGACGGCCTTGACCTCGCAATCACCGGAATTTCCGGTACCGGACCGTCCAGCACCTGTTCCACCTGCTCTTCCATATCATCCATGTCGTGCCTCCTGCTTCGCCTGACCAGCCGCTTTTTCCAACGCCGGAGCTACCGTCTGTCCCGCCAGCTCTTTTTGCCGGATAAAGGTATTCAACGCCGCAATTTCCCGCCGGTACGTTCTTGCCAGCAGGGGATTTTCCACATGGCCGTTTATTTTTTGAAAACGAAATTCCATGTATTTTTTCTTCAACTCATTCCGCTTGACCAGCAATTCGGAATAGGTCAATTCTTTATTTTCTTTTTTCTTTACCATGTTCTGCTCCCTCACTCCGTGGTGGGCCGGAAGGCGATCTTCGTCTTGATCGGCAACTTGCTTCCCGCCAAAACCATGGCCTTTTCCGCCAGATCCAGCTCCACCCCGCCGATTTCAAACAAAATCTGCCCCGGTTTGATCACCGCAGCCCAAAATTCCGGCGCGCCCTTGCCCTTGCCCATGCGAGTTTCCGCAGGCTTTTTGGAAATAGGCTTGTCTGGAAATACCCGAATCCACACCTGCCCTTTGCGGCTGATGGTGCGGTTTAACGCCACACGGGCCGCCTCAATGTGCTTTGCCTGCAACCACACCGGCTGTAAGGCCACCAAGGCGATGTCCCCGAAATCAACCGTATTTCCACGGGCCGCATTGCCCTTGATTCTGCCTCTTTGCACCTTCCGGTGCATCACTCGTTTTGGACTCAGCGCCATGATTAACTCCTTTCGCCCTGCTCGGCTTCGGTACCGGCGGTTTCCTCATGCGAGACCACACCCACAGCCGGTTCGGCTTTTTTGCTGACCCTGGGCCGCGGAGATTTTTTGACCGCCTTTTCCGGGGCAGCCGCCTTTGGAGCGGCCTCCGGTTTTGCCGTCACCGGTTCCACCGCATCCTGGACCGCCGAAGCCGCCCTGGAAGGAGCCGCCTCCGGTTCGTTTCTGACGGCAGTATTGTCCCGGCGCTTCCGCAACACCTGACCGGCGTCATCGTTTTGCTCCGCACTGTACATCATACCATTGTAAATCCACACCTTCACGCCGATTTTCCCGAAGGTGGTAAAGGCCTCGGAAAAACCGTAATCGATGTCCGCCCGGAGGGTGTGCAGGGGCACCCGGCCTTCCTTGTGTTCCTCGGTGCGGGACATTTCCGCGCCCCCCAGCCGCCCGCTGATGCGGATCTTCACGCCCTGGGCACCGGCCTTGATGGCATTGCCGACGGATTGCTTCAGGGTCTTCCTGAAGGAACCCCGGTTCACCAGTTGACGCGCCATGCTCTGCGCCACCAGGGCAGCATTGGCCTCGGCGCGCTTTATTTCCTTAATTTTGATCTGCACTTTTTTGCCCAAACTCTTCTGGATGTCCATACTCACCTTTTCGATGTTGGAACCCTTCACACCGATGATAACCCCAGGCCGGGCGGTATGAATAATCACCGTGACCCGCTGGGGATGCCGGATTATTTCCACCTCGGCGATGTCGGCATTTTTACACTCCGGCATGGTTTCCACCATGTGCCGAATTTTGCGGTCCTCCAGAATTAAATCCGCATATTCCCGCGGGCTCGCATACCAGTGGGACCGCCACGATTTATTAATACCCAAACGCAATCCGATCGGATTAACTTTTTGCCCCATACCTTATTCTCCCCTGGCTTCATCCACCACAATCGTAATATGACACATACGTTTCAGAAGCATATCCGCACGCCCCCGTCCGCGAAACCACACCCGCTTCAACCTGGGGCCTTCATCCACGCGAATCTCCTTCACCATCAACATCCCCTCGTCCAGCTTGGCGTTGGCGTTGAGGGCGTTAGAAATGGCGCTTTTCATGGTGGCGTGGATTAATCGCGCACCCTTCTGCGGCATATTCTTCAGAATCGCCATAGCGATGGGGCAAGATTTATTCCGCACCACATCAGCCACGGGCCGCACCTTCGTGGGAGACGCGAAGAGAAATTTACTCACCGCCACATATCCGTTTTGTACCATATTCGCATCCCCTTACTTGTCAGCCTTTCTGTCAGAACCGGCGTGGCTGCGAAAAATGCGGGTGGGCGAAAATTCACCCAGTTTATGTCCCACAAGATTTTCCGTTACATACACTGGCACCCAAACTTTGCCATTATACACCGAAATCGTATTTCCTACCATTTCAGGAATAATCGTGGAGCAGCGGGAGTAGGTCTTTATCATCCTGCGGTCCTGCACCTTGTTCATTTCGGTAATTTTTTTGTAAAGACTCTTTGCCACAAAAGGGCCTTTTTTAACTGAACGTGACACCTAAAAACCCCTTTCTATTTCTTCCGTCGTGAAACGATAAATTTGTTCGACACTTTACGCTTGTTGCGGGTTCTGTACCCGCGGCAAGGTTGTCCCCAGGGAGTGACCGGATTACGGCCCTTTCCCTTACCTTCACCGCCGCCCAGGGGGTGATCCACCGGATTCATCGCCATGCCGCGCACCGAAGGACGGATACCCCGCCACCGGGTCCGCCCCGCTTTACCCAGCCGGGTGTTCATGCGATCCTCGTTGCCCACGGTACCGATGGTGGCGTAGCACCGGCGATGAATCCGGCGGGTTTCTCCGGAGGGCAATTTGAGGGTCACGTAGTCGCCTTCTTTCGCCGCCACCAAGGCACCCGTGCCGGCTGAACGGGCTATCTGTCCGCCCCGCCCCAGCCTCATCTCGATGTTGTACACCGTGAAGCCCACGGGAATCGCTCCCAAGGGAAGCGCGTTGCCCACCGTGGGGGCGGCGTCTTCACCGGACATGATCTTTCGCCCCACCGTCAAGCCCCCGGGAGCAATGATATAGCGCTTCTCGCCGTCGGCATAGAACACCAGGGCGATGTTGGCGCTACGGTTGGGGTCATACTCGATGGTATTCACCGTACCCGGAATGCCGTGCTTATCCCGGCGGAAGTCGATGACACGATAGCGCTGCTTGTGACCGCCCCCCTGGTGCCGCACCGAAATCCGACCGCCGGCACCACGCCCCGCATGGGATTTTTTGCCCGACGTAAGACTTTTTTCAGGCCTGTCCGCAGTGAGTTCAACCTTGTCGATGTCCACCCGTCCACGGGTTCCCGGGGTTATCGGTTTGTATATCTTTAAAGCCATGGTTACGCTCCCTCGAAAATCTTGATGGTCTCACCGGGAGCCAGCTTAACGATCGCCTTTTTCCAAGAAGACGTCCTGCCTGCCCTGCCGCGCTGCCGTTTCATCTTGCCGAACACGTTCATCACGGTACACTTCGCCACCTTCACGCTGAACAATTTTGCCACCGCATCCTTGATTTGGAATTTATTCGCACCCGGATGCACCTTAAACACATATTTTCCCTCTTCCCGCAGGGTTGTCGCCTTTTCGGACAACACCGGCTGGATCAAAACATCCTCAAGCATCATCGCTCTGCCTCCCGTACACCTCGGACAGCTTTTTCACCGCCGACTCCTGAATGATCACCCGGCGGCCATAGAACAGGTCGTGAGCCCGGAGGCGCTTATAGGACAAAAACGACAGAAACGGGATGTTGCCTCCGGCTCGTTTCAGGAGCGCCGCCTTCTGCTTGAGCGCCTCGTAATCCGCATCCTCGGGCTTGCGGGCCTCGTCGAACACGATCACCGCCCGCTCGTCCCGGGCAAACCGATTCAGGATGATCGCCAGATCCCGGGTTTTGCCGCTTTCCACCGTGAAATCCTCAATGACCGTCAGCCGGTCATCCTGGACCTTGAGGCTCAGGATGGACTTCATGGCCAAGCGCTTCATCTTTTTGGGGATGGTATAGCTGAAATCCCGGGGTTTTGGCCCGAAGATCACGCCGCCGCCCCGCAGCAATGGAGATTTTTTATCCCCCCGCCGCGCTCGACCGGTACCCTTCTGTTTGTAGGGCTTGGCATTGCTCCCATGTACCTCCGAGCGGTCTTTGGTACAGGCGGTACCCACCCGTTTATTCGCTAATTCGTTGTTTATCGCGTAATAAATAACGTCGTCGTTGACCGGAAGCCCGAATACCGAGTCATCCAGCTCAATTTTACGCAATTCATCACCGGTAACCGAAAACACTGGCTTTTCCACGCTGCTACCCTACTTTTTTACCGCCGATTTCACAATCAGCGTACAATTTTTATTGCCGGGCACCGACCCGCGGACCATCACCACCTGCAGTTCGGGATCCACTTTTACGACCCGCACATTCTGAACGGTAACCTGCTCGCGCCCCATGCGTCCGGGCATCTTTATGTTCTTAAAACTATGCCCCGGTGTAGTGCACTGGCCGGTGGATCCCGCTTCACGGTGAAACTTGGAACCATGGGTGGACCTGCCGCCGTGAAACCCCCAGCGCTTCATCACGCCCTGGGTACCCTTTCCCTTGGAGATGGCCGTGACGTCCAAAAAACGCACGCCTTCGAAAATCTCCAGCCCCACGGTGTCACCCACGGACAGCTCCCCTTCAAAGTCGCGGAATTCCTTCAGCACCTTTTGAGGGGTCATGCCCTGGGCGAATTGTTTAGCGTAGGGCTTGCTCACCCGGCTGGGCTTCAAGTCTTCCAGACCCAGCACAACCGCCGCATAGCCGGATGTATCTTTTGTCTTTCGGGCAACAACCAGATTGGGAAGGACGCGTATCACGGTAACCGGTGTAAGGTTACCCGCCTCGTCAAACAGTTGAGTCATCCCGATTTTTTTTGCAATCAGTCCCTTCATTTAGAAAAAACTCCTTCCCGCGACCGCCATTTCCTGACTCAAGAAACCGGTATCGCTTTTTTTACTGTTTAATCTCCACGTCCACACCGGCGGGGAGCTCAAGTTTCATCAAAGAATCCATCACATCCGTGGAAGGCTCAATTATATCAATGAGCCTCTTGTGTGTCCGCATTTCAAATTGTTCCCGTGACTTCTTGTTCACATGGGGGGAACGCAAAACCGTCACTTTGTTGATCCGCGTGGGCAGAGGAATGGGTCCCAAGACTTGCACCCCCGCCTTCCGCACGGTCTGCACTATCGATTTTGCGCTCTGGTCTATCAATTCCACGTCAAACGCGCGTAGTCTGACTCGAATTTTTTCGGTTGACATTTAGCCTCACTCAATAACTTCGGTAACCTGACCGGAGGCGATGGTGCGTCCGCCTTCGCGGATGGCCAGCTTCAGCCCCTTGTCCATGGCTATCGGGTGAATCAACTCGCCGATAATCTCAACGTTATCGCCGGGTTTGACCATGTCGATCCCTTCGGGCAGGCTGATCGTGCCGGTAATATCGGTGGTTCTAAAATAGAACTGGGGCCGGTAACCGGTGAAGAATGGGCTGTGACGGCCCCCTTCGTCCTTGCTCAACACGTAAATCTGACCCTTGAACTTATGGTGGGGCTTGATCGAACCGGGCTTGGCCAGCACCTGGCCGCGCTCCACGCCGTTCTTTTCAATACCGCGGAGCAAGATGCCCACGTTATCGCCGGCCTGACCCTCGTCCAGCAGCTTGTTGAACATTTCGATGCCCGTAACCACGGTTTTCTGGGTCTCACGGATACCCACAATTTCCACATCGGCGTTGAGCTTGATGCCGCCCCGCTCAATACGGCCGGTGACCACGGTGCCGCGCCCGGAAATGGAAAACACATCCTCAATGGCCAGCAGGAAGGGCTTGTCGGCTTCGCGCTCGGGATCCTTGAAGTAATCGTCCATGGTCTTCAGCAACTCGTCCAGGCAAGCGGTGGAATCGGGGTTGTCGGGCTCGGTCATGGCCTTGAAGGCGGAACCCTTGATAATGGGGGTTTCCCGGGGGAAACCGTATTGCTCCAGCACGTCCCGGACCTCCTCTTCCACCAGATCAATCAGCTCCGGGTCGTCCATGAGGTCAATTTTGTTCAGGAAGACGATCATGCCGGGAACACCCACCTGACGGGCGAGCAGAATGTGCTCACGGGTTTGGGGCATCACCGAGTCCGGTGCGGAGACCACCAAGACAGCACCGTCCATCTGGGCGGCACCGGTGATCATGTTCTTGATGTAGTCGGCGTGACCGGGACAGTCGATGTGGGCATA
>JAITMZ010000187.1 GCA_031290725.1 Spirochaetaceae bacterium | reverse complement strand
GGGTTTCCGCAGATTTGGGCGTCACGGCGCTCACCCCCCCGAAGCGCGAGGACGGCGCCGGTTTTGCGAGCCACCTGGCCCTGCTGGTGCCCACCCGGTGGGGGGTGTGGACCGCCGCGCTGCAAGGGGTATTCGTTCCTTTCGATGTTATGCCCTTGGGGAACACGGTGCTGCTCCGGGGCGGTTTTGCCCGGGACGTCACCGATGATCTCTACGTGGGGGCTTCCCTCTACGGCGGCGGCAATTTCCGGAATCACACTTCCGCCGCCTTTGCGCTGGACGTTGGCCTGTGGTACCGTCTGGGCAGCTTGGGCATCCTGAAGAACCCGCGCCTGGGGGTGGCTGTTCAAAACATGGGCATCACCTTCCGGCGGGATGTGCCGGGCATCGAAAACGGTTCTTCAAGCAGATTTCCCGGTCCCTTCACCACAAAAGTTGGATTTGCGGCATTGTTTTTGGACGTCAGGGACTGGCAGGGGGGATTTTCGGCAGACCTGTGCCTGCCCACCTTTCAAAACGCCCTCATCGACCTGGAAACCCAGGTGCAATACAAGCGTTTCGCCTTGTCCCTGGGATGGGGCGTGAACGTGCGGCAGGAAAAGGCAGGATATCATGCTTTGGCGCCCTCGGTGGGCCTGAGCTACCGGTGGACCGCCAGGACTTCGGGGATCGAATTTTTGCGCGGTCAAGGCTGGCAGCAGAGCGACGTCACCGTGTCCAGTGCCTGGAAGCCGCTTTTTGAAAACATCCAGGCGATTTCCGGCGGAATCACCGTCAATTTCGGCGACCGGGACATTGACGCACCGGTTATCACCATAGGGGAGGCACAATGATGCGGCGTTTCATCGCCCTGGGGATATTTTTAGGTGCCCTGTCCGGGCTTTTCGCCCAATCCCGGGTGTACATTTCCCCCAACAACGACGGCGTGCAGGACACCCTCAGGGTGCCCTTTTCCATCACCGACAGGCGCTACGTCACCGAATGGTCCTTTGTGATCACCGATTCCGCGGGCGCTCCGGTGCGTACCATCGGTAACAAGGACAAGCGCCCGGCAAAAATGACCTTCAAAACTTTCTTCAAGCTCCTGTTCACCCCGAAACAGGGGGTGGCGGTGCCTCAATCGGTGGCCTGGGACGGCACCTCCGACCGGGGGGAGACCGTACAGGACGGCGATTATTTGTATTACTTTACCGCCGCCGACGACAACGGTAACCGCAGCCAAAGCGAATCCTTCCCGGTGACCGTGGACAACACCCCCCCGGAGATAACCCTGTCCCAGCCCCCGGAGGCGGATAAGTTCTTCGGCGCCGGGGCCAAATCCCGGCTCGCCATTGTCCAGAGCGGCTCCGTGGAAGACCTGTGGCGGGGGGTCATCACCGACACCCGGGGGGATGGGGTGAACATTTTCCACTGGGAAAACAGCAGCCCCGCGTCCTTCTCTTGGGACGGTAAGAGCGGCACCCTGATACCGGTTCCCGACGGCGTGTATACCTACAGCATCGAAAGCACCGACCGGGCCGGCAACAAATCGTCATCCGCCCGGATTGGCAACATCGTCTACTCCGGGGAACGGCCGGTAACGGGTATCGCCATCAGCGGGAGCCCCTGGTTTTCGCCGGGCCCGGACAGCGCCAGCCCCCAGAAGACCGTCACTTTTGACCTTACGATTCCCGCGCCCTCCGGAGGCAACACCCTCACGCTCTGGCAGGTAGCGATCACCGGCAGCGACGGCACTGTCCGCAGAACCTTCGCCGGCGATTCCTCCCGCCCCCCCCCTGCCCGCATCCCCTTCGACGGCACCGGCGATTCCGGGCAGCTTTTGCCCGAAGGCGCCTACCGGGCGGTGGTGACCGCGGCCTATCTCAATGGTTTTGAGGCCGGTCCGGTGCGTTCCCCGGCCTTTTTCCTGGACACTACGCCCCCTGCCGCCACGGTGCGGCCAGAACGAACCATCTTTTCCCCTGCGGGCAACAGCAGCCTGAACACTATGCCCATCCGCCAGGAAACCTCCACGGAGAACGCCTGGTTCGCGGAGATCCGGAGCAGCACTGACGCGGTGGTGCGGCGCTTCGACCTGGGCCCCAAGCCCGACGATACTGTCCTGTGGAACGGCACCAACGATACGGGCGCCCTTTGTCCCGACGGCAATTACACGTACCGGCTCTATTGTACCGACCTGGCGGGGAACTTCGCCCAGGCGGTAAGCGCGCCCTTTGAACTGAACACCGGCGATACCGAGCTGATCCTTACCGCCCAGCCCGTGGCCTTCTCCCCCAACGGCGACGGCGTCCAGGACAGCGTCACCTTCACACCGGTGGTGAAAGCCGCCGGCGGGATTGACACCTACACCCTCACCATCACCGACGGCGCGGGTACTGTGGTGCGTACCTTCACCGGCACCGCATCCATGCCGGCGGGCATCCCCTGGAATGGCCGCTCCCAGGACGGCGCGGCCCTCCCCGACGGCACCTACACCGCCAGCCTCTACGCAAAATCCCGGAACGGCACGGAAACCACCGTCGCCGCCCCGGTCGTCACCCTGGACACGGTGCCTCCCCAGGTAACGGCCTCCGCCGCCTGGACGGTTTTCTCTCCCGACGGCGATACCCGGAAGGACACCCTGCCGATGGACATCAGCACCAGCCGGGAACAGCGCTGGACCGCTGTCATCACCGGAACCTCCGGAGTGAACAGCGGCAAGCAGATTCGTCAATGGACGTGGCGGGACACCGCCCTTCCGTTGACTCCGCCCTTTGAGTGGGACGGCACCGACGAGGCGGGCAACGTGGCGGCGGACGGCACCTACAGCTTCACCATCCGCGCCCAGGACGAAGCGGGGAACCGCGGGGAAATACAAATCCCCGGGATCATCCTGGACGCCCGGCCGGTCCGCGCCTGGATAACCGCCCAGCGGGAGGTTTTCTCTTCGGCGGCCCCCCAGGCGTCGGATCGCACCCAGTTGTTGACCCTGTCGGTGACGCCGGCGGACGGCATAAACCTTTGGGTTCTGGAGATACTCCCGATGGGTGTGCCGGAGGCGCAGGATGCAAAGGGCGGGGCGGACAGCTCCCCCCTGGCCCCAAACGTTCCCATCCGGGTGTGGCGGGGTACCTCGCCGCCGCCTGAATCCATCCCCTGGGACGGCAAGGACGACCGGGGGAACAGTGCCGAGGGGCGGTTTGCCGCCGTGCTTTCGATGGAATGGGCAAAGGGCAGCCAAATTCGCGTGGAATCGGCACCCTTCCTCTGCACGTCGGTACCGCCGGTACTGGGGGTAAAGATCGAGCCGCTCTACTTCAGCCCGGACAACGACGGCGTGGACGACGATTTGTTCATCGGCCTGTCCGCCAAGTCGCTCCTGCCCTTCGCGTCCTGGTCTTTCGAGATTCGGGATCCCGAGGGAAAGAGACCCTTCTGGCGCATCGGCGGCACCTCCGGCATCACCGGCCAGACCCTGTGGGACGGGCGGAGCAACGTGGGGGCATCCGCGGACTTTGTAGAATCCGCCACGGATTATCCCTATGCCTTCACGGTGACCGACACCCTGGGGCTGACCTCATCGGTGAGCGGAGTGATTCCCGTGGACGTATTGGTGATCCGGGTGGGAGACGTGCTGAAGATTCGGGTGCCCTCAATTATCTTCCGTCCCAATGCGGCGGTGCTGGACCAGGAAGGGCCGGGGCTCACTGCGGAACAGGTTGCGAACAATATGCGGGTTCTCAGGCGCATCGCTGAAACCCTCAATAAATTCCGGGATTACACCGTGATCATTGAGGGACACTCAAACAATGTTTCCGGCCCCGGGGAGAGCGTGGAAAACATCCAGGCGGGAATCGTCCTGTCGGGACAGCGGGCGGCGGCGGTGCGCTCCCAACTGATGAAGTTCGGGGTGAACGGCCAGCGGCTTACCACTGCGGGCAAGGGTGACCAGGAACCCATCGCAGCCTTTGGGGATCGCGACAACTGGTGGAAAAACCGCCGGGTGGAGTTTATACTGAACAAGTGACGGATGCGACAGAATATGCGGCAAGCCTATTTTTTTGACCTTGACGGCACCCTAGTGAACACCATTTACGACATCGCCGACGGGGTGAACCGGGTGATCTGCGCCCAGGGGTGTCCCCCCCGCAGCTACGACGAATACTTGTCCTTCATGGGGGAGGGAATCCACGCCACCTTTGGGAAGGCCATGCCCGGTTACCGGGATTTGAGCGAGGCCGAAAAACTGGCCCTCCGGCGGGAATACGAGACCCACAGTGCGGCCCACTGCCTGGACAAATCCCGTCCCTACGACGGCATCCCGGAGACCCTGGCGGAACTGCGGGACAGGGGGGCGCTGTTGGGAGTGTATACCAACAAGTCCGCGGAGCTGTCCCACCGGGTGCTGGGCGCTTTTTTCCCGGCGGGCACCTTCGCCTTTGTACTGGGGGCGGCGGAGGGCATACCCATGAAGCCCCACCCGGCGCGGCTCCTGGCGGCCATGGGGGAAATCGGTGCGGCGGCGGCGGACTCGGTGTACGTGGGGGACGGGGCGGTGGACATCGTCACAGGGAAAAACGCGGGGATACGCACCTGCGGGGTGCTGTGGGGATTCAAGGGGCGGGGAGAACTGGAAGCGGCCGGAGCGGATATTATCATCAATAGTCCGGCGGATTTGTTGGAAGAGAACATCTAAAAATTTCAGGCTTTAGATATTCTTCATAAATGTGGCGGTTTTGACTGCCTTGTGACACAAGCAATTATGGGATATAATACAATGAAGCTGCAAAAAGAATTGTTAAAAACAATGTATGTGCGGATGACGCGGATTCGGGTGTTTGAAGAACGGGCAGCCGAACTGTTTGCCCAGGGCGCCCTCCACGGTACGCTGCATCTGTCCATCGGCGAGGAAGCCACCGCTGTGGGGGTGTGCGCGGCCATGGAGGACGGGGACATGATTACCCAGACCCACCGGGGCCACAGCCAAGCCATCGCCACAGGGACTGACCTGGGGGGCATGATGGCGGAACTGTTCGGTAAGGCCACGGGCACCTGTGGAGGTTACGGCGGATCCATGCACATCGCATCGCTGACGGCCAGTCTGGGGGCTAACGGAATCGTGGGAGGCGGGATACCCCTGGCGGCTGGGTCGGCTTTGTCCCAGCAGTATTTAGGCAAGTCAAATATCACGGCGTGCTTCTTCGGCGACGGTGCGGTCAACGAGGGGGCATTCCACGAAACCGCGAATCTGGCGTCGGTATGGAAGCTGCCGCTTCTCATGGTGTGCGAGAACAACCTGTACGGCATGTCCATGCACGTCAGCCGGTCCATGCACATTGACGACATCGCACAGCGCGCTCTATCCTACGGAATGCCCGCGATGGCCGAGGACGGTAACGACGTGATCGCGGTGTATCAAGCGGCGGTGCGGGCCCGGGCTGCGGTGCTTGCCGGCGGGCCGATGCTCCTAGTGCTGAACACGTACCGCTGGGCAGGCCATTCCCACAGTGACCGGCAGCTTTACCGTACCCAGGATGAGGTGGAGCAATGGAAGCTCCGGTGCCCCATTCGGATGTTGCGGGAACGGCTGCTGGAGGAGGACGGCTTCACCCAGGCTGATTTGGACGCCCTAGATGCACACTCTCGCGCCGAGGTGGACCGGGCGGTGAGTTTTGCCCAAGCCAGCCCCGATCCTGATCCGGTGGACATGATTGGCCGGGTATATGCGGAAAGAGGAGGCACGGTATGCGGGAGATAACCTACGCCCAGGCCATTCGGGAGGCCATGTGCGAAGAGATGCGAAAGGACCGGCGGATCATCCTGATGGGGGAGGACGTGGGGGTGTACGGCGGGGCATTCGGGGTGTCCCGGGGCATGGTGGAGGAATTCGGGGAGGCGCGGGTGCGGGATACCCCTATCAGCGAACTGGCCGTCACAGGGTGCGCGGTGGGCGCCGCCATGACGGGGCTGCTGCCCATTGTGGAGATTATGTTTAGTGATTTCATCACCCTGGCCATGGAGCCGCTGGTAAACCAGGCAGCGAAAAATTACTTTCAGTTTGGAGCGCAACGATCCGTACCCATGGTGCTCCGCGCCCCGGGAGGATCCGGGACAGGTGCGGCAGCCCAGCACAGTCAAAGCGTGGAATCCTGGCTCTGTAATGTGCCGGGACTGAAGGTGGTAATCCCTTCCACCCCCGCCGACGCCAAGGGGCTGCTGAAATCGGCGATTTACGATCCCAATCCGGTGGTGTTTCTGGAACAAAAATTGCTATACAAAACCACCGGCCCGGTACCCGAAGATGACTACCGGATACCCCTGGGGCAGGCCGACGTGAAGCGCGCCGGGCAGGACGTGACCATAATCACCTACGGGCGCATGGTAGGACGCTGCCTGGAGGCGGCGGCGATGGCGGCCGGTGCGGGCATTGACGCGGAAGTTATCGACCTGCGCACCCTGGTGCCGCTGGACCGGGAAACGCTCATCCAATCGGCAAAAAAGACGGGACGGGTGCTCATCGTCCACGAGGCACCCCTCACCGGGGGCTTTGGTGGGGAGATTGCGGCCACCATCGCCGAAAGCGACGCCTTCTATTGCCTGACCGCACCGGTGAAGCGCCTGGCCGGGATGGAAGTACCGATTCCCCATAACAAGCGGCTGGAATCGCTGGTGGTGCCCTCGGCGGAGCAGATCGCGGCTGGGGTATGCGGGTTTTTAAGGCGATAAATTCTTCCGCACCTTGGCCATAAAAAACGGTACCCCTCAGCAGGGCACCACGAAGCCGTAGGTCCAGCCGTCCCCATTCTGCCGGAGGACCCCCGTGAAATCCCCCGCCGCAGTAAATACCGCCATGTCTCGCCCTCCCGGTGCCGCGTCCACCCTGTGCCCGCCTCCGCCCGCATCTTGGAACCAGTCTGGCCGGATTGCCTTGCCGTGGCGGAAGTCCCCCAGCGCCTGTTCCCGCACTGTCACCGCATCCAGACCGCACCGGGCTGCCAGTGCCGGCGTCAGGGGCAGAAGCGCTGACCGAATCCGCGCCGCCTCCGTGTCCCCTGCTGCCGCCCCCTCACTCACCGCCTCGTCCAGGCGGAAATCCCCCACGGCACTGCGGGTGAGGGTCGTCAGGTGGGCGGCACTCCCGCAGGCATGAGCCAGGTCGCGGGCGAGGCTGCGGATGTAGGTGCCCTTGGAGCAGCGCACCTGGATGAGTGCAGTGCCGCCGGTAAAATCCAGCACGGTGAGTTCGCGGATGGTCACCTGGCGCGGCGGAATGACCGGCACCGGTGTATGGCCGCCGCAGTCAGCGCTGTCCTTCGGGGTGCGGGCGTTTTTTCTGGCAATGTCGCTGGCCCGCTTCCCGCCGATGTGTATGGCCGAATAGACCGGCGGCACCTGGGTGATGGTCCCCAGGAAGCCCGGCAGCACCCCCAGAAAGGCCGCTTCGGCCGGCAGAGGAGCGCAGGTTACCACGCGGCCGGTGGGGTCCAGGGTGTCGGTTTCGGTGCCGAATCGGATCAGGGCACGGTAGGTTTTGTCCAGCGCCGTGATGTGGGGCACCAGACGGGTGAGGGAACCAACGAGTACCACCAGGAGCCCGTCGGCAAAGCTATCCAGGGTACCCGTGTGCCCCACCTTTTTTGTACCCAGGGCTTTTTTTATCACCGAAAGGGAGGTGAAACTGGTAATGTCCGGGGGTTTTGCGTAGAGCAGGATCCCCGAGGGAGCTTGTTGTGCCATGTATAAGCCTCTATCGTAGTGCCTGCAAAATGCCCCACATTGGGAGGAAAACACAGAGGTGCGGGGAGTGCACTACCTTTGCCCCCCAGTTGTGCGCACAGGGAGGCAATCCCGGCGTCCCTGCCAGCTTATGATTATAGCATATTTTTTTACTTTGGGTAATCCTATGGGTTTATCCTGCAGCAATTCAAAATTCAAGAACAAATCTTACCGCGAAGTCAAAAAGTCGAAAAAGAAAAGGAAAAATCAGGTTTTATCCTAAAAACTTATTCGACTCCCTCGACTTTGCGGTTGAATTCTGAATTACTGGTATAATAGATTGACCCTTGAATAAATTTACGAAGTGTGGTATACTTGGGATATGGAAGATCAAATGACTGAGTTGCGGGCAATCATGACCGACCAGGGAATTTTGCAAAAGAAAAAAAACGGCGACGCAAAAAAAGCCTTGGTTATTGCCGTGACCAGTGGGAAGGGCGGGGTTGGTAAGACAAACATCGCCATCAACATGGCCATCGCCTATGCACAGATGGGGAAAAAGACGGTCCTCATCGACGGCGATCTGGGGATGGCCAATATCAACGTCATTTTGAACATCGTACCCAAATACAACCTGCTCCACGTGATCAATAAACAGCGCAAAATGAGCGAAATCGTTGAGGACACCGAATTCGGCTTCCGCTTTGTGGCCGGAGCCAATGGTTTTTCATCCATCGCCAACATGACCCAGATAGAGCTGGAGCTTTTTGCCGAAGAATTTTGTACCATCGGCAATGCGGACATCATCATTATAGATACCGGAGCGGGAATTGCGAAAAACGTGCTGCAATTTATCGCCGCCGCCGACGAAGTTTTCGTGGTTACCACCCCGGAACCCACGGCCATCACCGACGCCTACGGTATCATCAAAATTATTGCCACGGAGATGTTCGACAAGGACATCCACCTGAAGCTCCTGGTGAACCGGGTCCATTCCGCCGACGAAGCCAAGCGCATCTCCGACCGGATTATCAACATCGTGGCCCAATTTTTGAGCTTTCGGATCGACTACCTGGGTTTTATCTACGAAGACCCCGCGGTGGCCCAATCGGTAATCCGCCAGAAGCCTTTTTTGATCGCCGACCCGCAGTCCAAATCATCTTTGTGTGTTCGGCACATTACCGGGCGTCTGGAACGGATAGGTATCGCCGCTCATGCCCAGGGAATGCAGGGATTTTTGCGAAAATTTCTTAAAAAATCATAAATTTTGCGCTTGCCCCTTGACGTTTTCGATTTTATCTGTTATTCTGAAAGTTGAATGAGCGAAGAATTGTTGGGAGTGCAAAGCACATGATTAACCCGAAATATGTTGTTTTTGCGGCGGCAGGTGGGTTTCTCTTGTCTTTCCTGGTGGGATTAGTGTCCGGCGGAGGGATTTCCCCGGCGTTGCTCCGGGCGCTTGTTTTTGGTCTTCTGTTTGGTATCATCGCTGTGGGGATAAATGTGTTGGCGGCAAAATTGCTGACCGTGCCGGCGGAGGAATCCAGGGATGACGAAAAGATTGCCCCCCAGGTGGACATAACGGTAGACGACGACGTTGATTTTCAGCAGGAAAAGGATCCTGCCACCTTTGAGCTGCAGGGTCTGGATAAGGCGGTGGCGGATGCCAGAAATGCCATCGACTCCGGCAAGCCCGACGGGCCAGGAGCCGTGGTGAAGAAAACCGGCGAACCGGAGCCAGATTTTGATGTTCGGGAACTGTGGTCATCCTTTACCGGTCCCGTTGTGAAGGACAGTGCTGGGAACAGCGGAAATCCGGGCAGGCAGGAACAGGGAGCGCCGCGGGGAGATAAAAAAGCTGCCGATTCGCCGGTTAAAACATTTATCAGTGCGACTCCCGCAGGATTTGACTCCATGTCCGCCGCAAAGTCGATTCAGTCTCTGATAGCTGCGGATCATGCGTAGAGAGAAATAAAAGGGCATAATACATGAACGAGTCAATTTTTGAAGGAAAAACAGAAGATGAGCTTTGGCTTGAATTTAAGCAGACCCACTCTCTGGAACTGCGGAATGCATTCATTAAACAATATATGCCGTTGGTCAAATACGTCGCCGGCAAAATTGCTACGGGACTGCCGCCAAACCTGGAGTTCGACGACTTGGTAAGTTTCGGGAACTTGGGTCTCATGGACGCCATCAACAAATTTGAGCCGGATAAAAAAGTACAGTTTAAAACCTATGCTATCACCCGCATCCGGGGAGCCATTTTTGACGAGCTGCGGGGGCTTGACTGGGTACCCCGGTCGATACGGCAAAAGGCCCGGGAACTGGAAGACCGGATCGGCGAGCTGGAGGCCAAGCTGGGGCGTCCCGCCAGCGGCGCGGAGATCGCCAAAAGCATGGGGATCAGCGAAACCGAGTTGCAGCAGACTTTGTTGAAGGTTTCCGGGACCAGCATCGTGTCGCTGAACAATGATTCCCGGTATTCCGGCGGGGACGACACGGAACATATGTCCATGGTGGACACCATCGAATCCCCCGCCAGTATGAATCCCGATGTGATCGTGGAGCGCGAAGAGGTGCGCCGGGTCATTGCTGACGCGATAAACGATTTGCCGGAAAAAGAAAAGATGGTGCTGGTACTATACTATCACGAGGATTTAACCTTCAAAGAAATTGGTCAGGTTCTACAGGTAAGTGAATCCAGGATTTCCCAACTCCACACTAAGGCAAACCTTAGGCTCAAAGCAAGGCTGACCAATGTGCGGAAAGGAATCATGTAGCCTATGGTGAGCATGGATAAAGTGCGGGCCGGCATATCAAACAAGCTCGCGGCCGACCGGAAAATCAACATTTTAAAAATATACGCCGATTCCATAGACGATGCGCTGGAAGATGCGGCCATCCAGTTCAGGACCAAGGTGCCCTTTTTGGACTACGATATTCTGGAACATGGCCGGAAGGGCATCATCGGGCTGGGGCAAAAGCCTTGGTTTATCCGGGTGAACAATCTGCAAGAAATTGTCCAGGAAGCGATGGCCCAGGACGGGTTTGTTCCGGAAGAGCAAGCGGTCCAGGCGGTGGTGGAAGTGGTGCCGGACACGGATGCGGTATTCTTTGTGCGGCGCTTTGGCACCGATATTATGCTCAAAGTTATCCCCCCCAGCGGCACGGGTAAGCCGGTCACCCTGCAAGGGGTGATGCGGGAAATTGGGAAATCGGACAATACTTCCGTAGATCAAAAGCTCATTGAGCGGTATATGACCAAGGGTACCGACAACATGTACATGCCCGTGGGGATGTATTCCCATAATCAGAATGCGGATACCCAGTTTGACATCCAGATTTCCCAAGACGAAATGGAAGGAATCATCACCGCAAAACCGGCGGAGCGGAACGGTGCGGATATTTCCAGCGAGCGCGTCCTCGCTTCCTGTCGGGCACTGCATATTGTGGACAATGTGGATTATTCGCCTATGGAAGACTTTATCGATCATCCGGTATACAATCAGCCGGTGATCATCGTCAAGGGCATCAAGGCAAAGGACGGTGCCGACGCGCATATTGAGTATTTGTTTGAAACCGACAAGTCAAAGGTACTGCTCAAGGAAACTGCGGGTGGGCAGGTCAACTTTAAGGAAACAAACCTTATTCAAAACGTGGTGAAAGGGCAAACGGTGGCGCAAAAAAAACCCGCAGAACTAGGCGTGGATGGTCGAACACTGTATGGCAAAATACTGACCCCCAGGAACGGCGTGGATGTTCCTCTGCCCCTGGGTAACAATGTCCATCTCGACGGTAATATGATCGTCGCCGATATAAACGGCAAGGTTGAGCTGATCAACGGTAAAATTACCATCGAATCGGTCATGCAGGTGGACAGCGTGTCCATCAAGAGCGGGAACATCGTATTCCACGGCACGATTATCGTGAAGGGAAATGTGGACGACGGATTCTCGGTGAAGGCCTCCGGGGATGTGGAAGTTAAGGGACTGGTGGGGATGTCCTCCATTGAAGCGGATGGGAACGTCGTGGTGGCCAACGGTGTTTTCGGCCGGGATAAAGCGGTTATCCGTTCAGGTAAGTCCATTTGGGCAAAATTCGTGCAAAACGCCCGTCTGGAGGCCATCGAAAACGTGATAGTCGCCGACGGTATCATCAGCTCCCATGTTATCGCGCACCAGCGAATCATCCTGAACGGACGGCGGGCGGTTATCGTGGGCGGTCACCTGTTCGCCAAGGAAGAGATCAATGCCAAGACCATCGGTACCTCCAGCGAACTGGAAACTCTGCTGGAAGTGGGCTATGACATCGCGCAGAAAAAGCGCTTCGACGAGTTGTCGGAAAAGCGGCTGTCCCTGGCGAAAACTCTGGAAGGGTATGAATTGAACATTACTTCACTGCAAAAACTAAAACAAAAATTGCGGGAATTACCGATGGAAAAAGAAACGGCCCTGGCGGAATTGATGGAAAAGCGCGACCAGATAACCATCGAGTTGGTTCAGGTGAACAACGATATAAAAGACGTCCGCATGATCCTGGAAGAAACAAAACTGAACGGCGTCATTTCCGTGTCCGATGTGGTGTATCCGGGAACCCGCATGGTAATCCGCGACGCCCGGCAGGATCTGAAAACCGAAGTGCATGCCGTCACCTTTTTCTATAAGGATGGTACCATAGAGCGGGGCAAGTATGTGCCCTCCCAGATCGAAACTTCCAAAGATGGAGCCAGGGGGAAGGGAGGAAGAAAAGGTTAGGATAAATGGCAATAAATCCCATTGACATACAAACATTGTATTCTTCCATTGATAAGGTCGCCAAAACCACGACACATCAGCAGCAGGGGATGTCTCTGGCTGCGTCAATTCACGCCGCGGAGCAAAACAAACAGCAGATAAAAAAAAACACCTCGGTGAAGGAGCTTTCTTCGGATGACACACAGTTGCTCACGGTTCATAAGGACACGGAGGAATCTGCGGAACAGGGGGAGTCCGGCGAAAAGCGGCAAAAGCGCGGGCGCCGGGATCAGAGCGATGACCTGCCTGTCTGCCTGATCACAGACCCGGGACTGGGCACCCGGGTAGATATTTCGGGATAGCCATGACGCTGGGCATCATTCTGGTGTGCGTGAACGCCGCCTTGTGGGTATTTTTTTTCGCCCGTTTTTCCCGGCGGTTTTCTCCGGAGGCCATGCTCCAGGACCTTCGGGAAGAGGTGGACAAACTCATCCTGGAAAACAATCGCACCACCGACCGCAACGTTACGCTGATCGAGGCCCGTATTCGGGAATTGCAGGCCCTGATTGAAGAGGCGGATCGCCGCACTCCGCGCTTTGCCGCACCCCCCCCACAGCCCACCGTCATGGCCGAGTATTTTTCCGCCGGACTGCCGATGGGCGGCGCCGATTCCGTTAAACCTCCGGATACCCGTGTGGAGCCGCCGCAGGAAAAATCTGTCCGGGACAGGGTGGCCGAATATGCCGCCGCAGGTATGTCCCCGGAGCGCATCGCCTACGAATTGTCGGTTTCCCTCACGGAAGTGCAAATTTACTTATCTGTAGTATGACCCGTCCATTGACGAGTTTGCAAGGTAGAATTTTTCTATAAATCGCAAAATTCACTATTAAATGGGCTAAAGCCCGACAAACT
>JAITMZ010000051.1 GCA_031290725.1 Spirochaetaceae bacterium | reverse complement strand
CCAGGACAGCAGGATGTGGTCGTTCCGAAACCGTGCGGTTTTGCGGAAAAGCCGCCGGTGGATGGCCGACTGGAGCTTCGCGGCACCCAAAAAGAACTTGTAGAGTACAAACACCACTCCCCCGGTTTTGCGCATGGTGCGGTTCACCGCTTCATAGACCGCCTCAAAGACCCGGGGAACCGCAGGCATGAGCTGGGGATTCAACTCCTGCATGTCCGGAAGCATCACCGAGCCGATGGGCTTGGAATAACAGAGTGACCCCCCCTGGCAGATGATCACGTACTCGCAGAGCCGTTCAAACACATGCCACACCGGTAGAACCAGCAGCGCCCGGTCGCCGGGGTGCAGGTAGATGCGCTCCGGCAGTTCGTCCAGTTGGGCCAGAAAATTGTGGTGGGTGAGCATCACCCCCTTTGGCTCGCCGGTGGTTCCGGAGGTAAAGATGATGCACGCCAGATCATCCCCGCAGCCCTTCCGCATTTCTTCTTCCGCCAGCCCCGGATTCTTCTGGTTATATTCGATGCCCGCCTTCTGCACCTCCTCAAAGGCGAACAACCCCACGGCGTGCTTCCGCACCAGGGCGATTACCTCCGGGTCTTCCACGGTGTCCATAGTAATGATTTGCTGCAACTTTGGCAGTTGGGATTTCAGCGCCAGTATTTTGCACACCTGGGCGGCGTTCTCGGCGATCACCGTGCCACATTCCGTGGACGCCAGGATGAAACCGAGCTCGCTTTCCACCGCGTCGCACCCCCTGGGCACGTCGACGGCGCCGATGGCCATGATCCCCATATCCATTTGCAGCCATTCCCGGCGATTGTCCGCAATCAGCCCCACCGGGTCGCCCCGCCGCACCCCCAGGGACAGCAATCCCCCGGCGAAATTCAAGGCAATATTCATCAATTCCCGGTAGCTTAGGGATTCAAAAACCGGCGTCTTTTCATTGATGCGGAAATACTGGGCCGGGATATCCGGATACTTGCGGGCGATCCCGTCGAGCATGAGGGGAAGAGTAGTTTCCATAGAGTATGACTCCTTGTTTAAATCGGAACACTTCAAAAAACTGAAGTTTTTAGAGACGCCCTTTAGCTTTACAAAAAGACAAAAAGTGTCATTTTGCTAGAGTATACTACATTTCTTCCAAAAATTGCAAGCCCTCAAAGCTTTTGAGGAGGGAAATAATTTCGTCGTGGGTGTGGATGCGGCTCTTCACCGTGAGCATAGCGCACAGGATGTCGCTCCCCAGGGCCTTATTTTTGATGATCTGGATATCCGCAATATGCAGCTCACTTTCCCGGGCGGTAAACAGGAATTCACTGAAGGTGTGTTTTTTGCTGAATTCGATGTACACCGCCACTTCCTTGGCGCGATTGTGGATCATCGTGTCCCACCGGGACATCACCGCCAGTATCACGTAGATCAGGGTGCCCCCGATGAGCGCTCCGGAATAAAATCCAATGCCGATGGCCAAGCCGGTACAGGCCACCCCCCACAGCCCTGCGGCGGTGGTGAGCCCCCGAACCTGGTTCCGCCCGGTAATCATGATGGAACCGGCGCACAGAAAACCGATGCCGCTGATAACCTGAGCGCCCATGCGCACCGGGTCCGAGCCGGTGTGAAATGCCTGCACCACGTACTGGTTGGTCATCATTACCAGGGTCGCCCCAAAGCAGACCAGCATATAGGTGCGGACACCGGCCGGGCGATTTTTTGTACCCCGCTCCATCCCCAGTAAACCGCCGAAAATCAGGGATATAACGGTACGAAGGCTGATTGACGCCCAGTTGATGCTGACAAAATCAATCCCCATGCTTTGAAAATAATTTATCACAATAAATAGTATACTATAAAAAATATAAACAAACAAGCCGATATAGAAGATAATGAAAAAGATTTTTGTTTTTATCGCCCTTTTTATCCTGGTTTTGGCCGGCGGATTTTGCGTCGAGTTTCCCTCCGGGATATTCCGTTCCGACGAGCAGCCTTGGCGGCTTTTGGAACAGGCAAAGATCGCCTTTGCGCAAAAGGATTTCGGCACCGCCCTGCGCCTGGCCAACGAAGCCCGGGCGAATAAGGCCCGGGAATACGGCCGGTACCTGTCCACCCTTACGGCGGAACTCCGGCCCCAGCAGGTACAGCGGGCAGGGGATCGGATCGACGGGGTGCTCAGCGTGCTCCGGGATCGGGACTCCACCGCTGCGGTGGAGATAATCACCGGCTTCCTGGATCGTTACGGTGAGGAGTATTTCCGCGGCCGCATCACCGAACTGACCACGCACATTAAAAAAAACGCCGCCCTTCCCGAGGCGGACTATCTTGTGGGGGACATTTACCTGATCGAAGGCGAACTTGATTTGGCAAAATCCTATTATCTGCAGGCATGGGAAAATGCCTTTGCCTTGGATATTCCCGAAAGCAAATACAACATACTGTACCAACTGGCCCGGATCGGCGAACTGCAAAACGACGACGAATTGTTTGAACAATCCCTGCTCCTGATCCTGGCGGACGATCCCTACGCCGGGGGCTTCCAACACAAGGACGGCCGGTTTATCCGCGGGGTTATCCAGAACATCGAGCGGGGCTATTCGGCGGACAAGCTGTTCTTTATGTATCGTACCGATACCTTCCGGGCGCTCAACGCCTACCTGTCCCTGGCGTCATTCTACCGGCGGGCGCAAAACAACGGCGACTACCTGGCCACCGCCACCCTGGCCATGCTCACCGTGTGCACCCGCATGTACAACGCCCTGGTGGAGCGGGACCGGGCATATACGTTTACCACCCTGAGTGACTTCTTTTCCCATGTCCTGTACAGCCAGGAAATCGCCGGGTGGGCGGATTCGCATAAGGGCTGGGAGGCGCTGCTGCTCTTTGCTGATGCGGTTAAAAAAAACGGCCAGCACAGGTTGTCCAGGGAAATCCTGGACTTGCTGTGGGTTTATGCTCCGGAACACATTCGGGAAGAAGCATACCTGCTGCGGGAATCAACAACCCCGCCGCAAGCAGTGGGGTATGTTGTTTCTCCCGAGGAAGCTGACTTCGGGTTTAATACCCCTATTACGCCCCAAGGAGCAGGGTATTAAACCCTTGCCGCGAATAAAACACAAAATGACCGGGCAGTGAAAAAAAAACAGCCGGGACACTAAAGTTTTTTTGCCAAGTCCCGATAAAATAAGTGGGTGCGGTACACCGAAGACATAATTCCAACATCCAGATGGCTTCGGATTTTCCAAACCAAATAAACCTTTTTAAAAAGTTGAAAAGCCGGTGTGAGGTTTTTCAACTTTTTTTATGCGTCCCGATTCATGTCTTTGGTATCACATAGGGTCCATCGCAAATCCAGGACACCGGCATTTCCCCCGGTTTTTTCCCCGTCTGGCGGTGGATATATTCCAGCGCCCCCTGTACCACCCCGTCGTAGCAGGCCGGATTGCTCCGGGTGTTTTTCTCCGCCGACAAAAAGCGCGCACCATTCACGCCGGGCAGTCCCTGCCAACTGGAGGCGTCAAGCTGGGGCGCGTAGAGGATCATGTGGTCCATGGGGATATGCTCAAAGACCTTGCACCACATCTGTACCTGCCATTGCTCCGGCAGGAAGATCCAGTCCGGGCTTTTGATCAGCTTCATGAAATTGTCTGGACCGATCAGGGTGAGCAGTGCCACGGTGGCGCGGTAGTTAATGCCCCCGATGATGTTCCCCGCATCAATGGTATCTGCCAGTATCACCAGATAGCCGCCTTTTTTCAAAATCCCCAGGCAGGCCAGGGCACATTTAGCGCACTGGTAGTGATTTTTTCCCACAAAGCCCGCATGGGTCACCACGATGTCCGCCTCTTTGGCGGACACCTCCACTACTTTTTTGATATGCGCCACCGCCGCGTCGTGGGCCGTAAGGTAGTGGCCGCAAAAAATCCCCGTAATGTGAAAGGCATTGTCCAGGGTGACGTTCACCAGAAAATCGATACCCGCGATACCCGCCACTTCCACCGCCTCCTCGTGCACCGGGTTGGCTTGCAGGTTCAGGTCCCGGGCGTTGGGGTCGTCCAAGAGCCGCACACTGTGGAAGATGTAGGTGCTTTGCTCGCCGATGAGCCCCGGACAGACCGCCTTGCGCCCGCCGGAAGCGCCCGCCATGAAGTGGGTCTCCACCAGCCCGGTGGCGATCTTCAAGTCCGCTTCCACATAGCGGCTGTCCAAGAGGATTTCCGTGCCCCGCTTCGTGCTGCCGATAAAAGTGAGAAGTGATTTGTTGGTACACTGGTGATTTTCTACCCGCACCCCGGTTTTGAGCACCGCCGGATCGATCATGGCCTCGATCTCCGCCAAGGACATGTCGTGATGGGTTCCCGTGGCGATCAGGACCAGGATGTCCGCGATGCCGTATCCCTCCCCGCGCAATACGTCGATGATCGGCAAAAGGAGTCCCTCGTCGCCCTTGTACGGCACCGGCCGGGTGTTGTCGGACACCACGATCACCGCCTGGGCGCTTTTTCCGTCCTTCTGTTTACGCCCCCTGCGCTTTGTCCGTGCGATTAGCGCCAGCGATTCCGAGTCTATCGGTTCCGCCAAGGCATTCCGAATTGCCTGGGCAGGATTGGACACCCGCTCCGGTTCCTTCATACGCACGATTTGGGTATTCTCCGGAAAGATTAAATCGGAAAACGCCGCACCAAAGGGATTTTTTACCCGCATAGTCAACTCCTCATGGGCATATCAAGAAAAATTCGATTAGATTTTTCGATATGCTTTGCATACGCAATTACATTTTTAATCGGGACACTTCAAAAAATTAAAATTTTTGGAGGTACCTTCATGCTTTTGCCCGCTTTCTGCCCAAAATTTGCAACAGAATGAGCACACCGATAAGCCCAAACCCTGCGATGTCGGTCAGCACACCGGGTTTGATCAGCATCAAGCCCCCCACGACACCCATGAGCCGTTCCCAAATCGGCATGTGTTTGAGCATATATCCTTCAAGTCCGGTGGAAATGCCGATCATTCCGATGAACGAGGTGACGATAATCTGTATCACCTCGACGGCCGTGGTATTGATGAACAGCATGGAGGGGCTGAACACAAAAATATAGGGTATGATAAAGGCCGTGATGGCCAGCCGTGTGGCGGTGACCCCGGTCTTCATGGGATTGGATTTAGCGATGGCCGACCCCGCATAGGCCGCCAAAGCCACCGGCGGGGTAATGTCCGCCACAATGCCGAAATAGAACACGAACATATGGGCCGCCAAAGTGGGAACCAGTACGCCTGGGGAGGTTTCCATCCGCATGACGATGGGCGCGGTAATCGTGGCCATGATCACGTAGTTGGCCGTGGTGGGAATACCCATGCCCAGGATGATACAGGCGATCATGGTCAGAAAAAGGGCGAGCAGCAGGTTGTCCCGGGCGATACCCACCAGTACGGAGATCAGTATTTGCCCAAGGCCGGTGAGGGACACGATGCCCACCACCACCCCTGCCAAGGCGCAGGCCATGGACACGCCGATGGTATTCCGAGCGCCCGCAGTGAGGGCGTCGATAAAACCGACCGGGGTGAACCGGGTCTCTTTCCGAAAGGTACTCACCACAATTACCGTGAGGATGGCGAAACAGGCCGCATAGGCCGGAGTGAACCCGATGGTCATGAGACCCACCAGCACCACCACCGGCATGAACAGGTAGCCCTTGGACAAAAAGAGGGGCCAAAATCGGGGGATGGTCTCTTTGGACAGGCCCCGAAGCCCCAATTTTTGCGCCTCGAAATGGATCATCAGAAAGATACCGGTGAAATAGAGTATCGCCGGTAAAATCGCTGACACCGCAATCTTCGCATAGGGAATTCCTGTGAGTTCCGACATGAGGAAAGCCGCGGCCCCCATAATCGGCGGCATGATTTGCCCTCCGGTGGACGCCGACGCTTCAACCGCCCCGGCGAATTCCGGTTTGTAGCCGGTTTTTTTCATCACCGGTATGGTTACGCTGCCGGACCCTACGGTATTGGCCACGGAGCTGCCGGAATACATACCCATAAGCGCGCGGGCGATCACCGCCACCTTCGCCGGTCCGCCCGAAGCCCAGCCCGCCACCGAGTTGGCCAGGTCGATGAAGAAGGAAGCGATGCCGGATTTCTCCAAAAAGGCCGCCAGAAAAATGAACAACACGATAAAGGTAGAACACACGCCGATGGGTGTGCCGATAATACCGTCGGTGGTGTAGAAAAGCTGGTGGACAATGCGCTTCAGGGAATATCCCGTGGCGAAGGCATAGGTGATGAACCCCGTGGACACCACCAGAATCGGGATGCCCACCACCCGGCGGCACAGTTCCGCCAGGATCAAAATACCCGTCACCCCGATGAATATGTCCTGGGGCAGCAGAGCGATGGCGCGGTTCACGATTACGTCAAAATTGAAGGCAAAATAGAGAAAACACGCCGCTCCCACGGTACCCAGCACAAAATCGTACCATGATACGTGGTTGACCTTTTTTGTCAAACTGCGCCGGATGGGGTACAGAATGTAGCCGATAAAAATCAGCAGAGCCAGAAACGCGCTTCGTCTCACCTGTTCGGGAAGGGAGGCGATCAGGGTGACCCAAAAGACGTAGCCGCAGAAAAGCAGCAACAGCCCCTTGGTAATGATCTCCGGGATTCCGGTGAACCTGCGGACATTGGATTCCTTGTCAAACTGGGCGATTAAGTCCTCGGCCTGTTTTGCCGTGAGAACATCTTCCGCAGCGAGTTCAACCACTATTGTTTTTTCAGCCATACCTAGTACTCCTTTGTAAAATAGAAAATTTATTTCATAATTTGGTTATTATACACCTTTTGTTAGAAAAAAGCAATGATTTTTCTTGAAAAAAAAGACGATTTATGATAAAATTTTCGCATGAACATGGTATCATCGCTATCCGGGCACCCTTTGCCCCTGGGAGCGACTATTGAAGCGGAGGGTGTGAACTTCAGTGTATTTTCCCACAACGCCCTTTCGGTGACCTTAGAGATATATGCGGAGGAGAAAGACGACCTGCCCGCATCCCGATACACCCTGGACTCCGCAGTGAACCGCACGGGTGACCTGTGGCATATTTTCCTGCCCGGTCTGCAAGCGGGCGTTCTGTACCTTTACCGCGTGGACGGCCCCTTCGACCCCGGGGGAGGGATGCGGTTCAATAAAAATGCACCCCTTCTGGACCCTTACGCCAGGGCTCTCACCGGCGCGTCGGTCTGTAGGGAGATGGATCTTCGCGCCCTGCACCCTGCGAGCCGTGCCGAGATCGACTGCGGCCAGCCTCTTCCGGCGGGCAATTTCCCCAAGTGCGTGGTGGTGGACGGCGCCTTCGACTGGCAGGGCGACAAGCCTCTGAATTATCCTTTGCAAAACAGCCTCATCTACGAGGCCCACGTCCGGGGTCTGACCATGGGACCGGGTGCCGGTACGGCCTATCCGGGGACGTACCGAGGGATCATCGAAAAAATTCCTTACCTGAAGGATCTGGGCGTCACCACCCTGGAGTTGCTTCCCGTTCACGAATTCGACCAGTTCGAGATGAAGCGGGTCAATCCTCGCACCGGAAAGCCCTTGACCAACTACTGGGGCTACAGTACCGTTGCCTTTTTTGCCCCCAAAGCAGCCTATGCGATAAGCACCGAGCCGGGGGGGGCGCTGCGGGAGTTCAAGGAGATGGTGCGGGAGCTTCACAAAAACAACATTGAGGTGATTCTGGACGTGGTGTTTAACCACACCGCCGAGGGGAACGAAAACGGGCCCACCATCAGCTTTCGGGGACTGGACAATGCGGTGTACTATATGCTGGAGGCGCAGAAAAATCACTATCGCAATTATTCGGGCTGTGGCAACACTTTTAACTGCGGTCATCCGGTAGTGCGGCGCCTGATTCTGGATTGTCTGCGGTACTGGATGCTGGAGATGCACGTAGACGGCTTCCGTTTTGACCTGGCCGCAGTGTTGAACCGTGATGCCGCAGGAAATATCATGGGATCCTCTTCCCTGAGCGAGATCATCGCCGAAGAGCCGGTGCTGGCCGCCACCAAGCTCATTGCCGAGCCCTGGGACGCCGGCGGAGGCTACCAGGTGGGGGCGTTCCCGGGACGCTGGGCCGAGTGGAATGACCGCTACCGGGACGATATGCGCCGTTTCTGGCACGGGGAGGCCGAAATGGCCACCGCCGCCGCCACCCGGTTCGCCGGCAGCGCTGATTTGTACAAAGCCGGCGGCCGTCGTCCCTTCCACTCCGTCAACTATGTGGCCTGTCACGACGGTTTCACGTTGAACGACCTGGTGTCCTACAACAACAAGCACAACGAGGTGAACGGCGAGGATAACCGGGACGGGAGCGGCCACAACTGCAGTTTTAACTACGGTTTCGAGGGCCCCACGGAGAATCCGGCCATCGAAGCCCTGCGGGTGAGGCAGATAAAGAACTTGTTTCTGACCCTCATGCTCTCCCAGGGCACCCCCTTGATATTGAGCGGCGACGAAGTGCGGCACACCCAGCAGGGCAACAACAATACCTACTGCCAGGACAACGAGCTTTCCTGGTTCGACTGGCGCTTGGTGGAGAAAAACGCCGAGATGTTCCGTTTCTGCCGGGCCGCCATTGCCTTCCGCAAGGCCCACGCCGCCTTCCGCCGCCCGGATTTTTTCGACGGTTCCGACCACAGCGGCAACTTCCTCCCGGATATCCGGTGGTGCGGCTACAACGGCAAACCCATGGACTGGCGCCGGGCCGGCAAGTTTCTGGCCTTTCGCATCGACGGCAGCAGAAGTGAAATCCTGAGCGACCAAGACGACAACGGCTTCTACATCCTGTGTAACGCCGACACCAGGGACGTCTCCGCCACGATGCCGCCCCCCGCATCAGGCAAGGCATGGTACCGCGTTGTCGACACTTCCATCCCCGGGCATGAGGACTTCATGGAGCCGGGCAGCGAGGAAAACCTTCACGGCCAGAAGGTCTACGTGCTCCCCGCCCGAAGCATGGCCGTGCTGATGGAGCGATAGCCGCTTGACATTTTTTCCATTTCGTGCTATAAATTTTTGATAAGGAGATCCTATGAACACCTATTCCCTGCCCCTTTTGGTTGCCTATAACCAGGGTGCCAACGAAAAGATGAACGCCCTCATCCAAACCCTGACGGCGGACCAATGGAACAAGAATCTGGGCGGCTTTTTTCCTTCCGTCCACGCCCTGAATTCGCACCTTCAGGTAAGTGACCACAATTGGCTCGTCCGGTATAAAGCCCTGCGGCGCTTTACGGCGCTGGGGGACCCGATATTCGACAAGCCCTACAGTTTTCAGGAGACCCTTTTTGCAGACATCCCTGAATATATCGCCGCCCGGGCGGAACTGGATAAACGGATCATCGCCTTCATCGAAGAACTGACCCAGGCAGATTTGGACGCCGTTCTGACCTACACCGATTCCCGGGGTACCGTCCTGAAGAAAAAAATGGCGGGTGTTCTGATTCACCAGTTTAACCACGGGACCCACCACCGGGGTATGGCGTCCGTCTATTTGGAAATGCTGGGCAAACCAAACGACTACAACGGTGTGTCAAGTTTTGTCTGACAAGGATTACACCATGGAATGTCTATGCCGGACCTGAAGCAACGGGGCCGTGAATTAGCGGCGCAGGCCCTCACGGTCATAGCCCGGGAGAGAGACCCCTCGGCGGCGATTGACCCGGAAAGCCTCTTGTTGGAAACGCCCCCCGCGCCAGAACTGGGCGATGTGGGCATCCCCTTGTTCCCCTTCGCCAAGATTCTTCACATGGCCCCGACCGCCATCGCCGTCCGGGCCGCCGGAATTCTGGCAGGTGACCCCGCTTCCGGCACGGTGGGGGTCTTTTTCGCCGCCGGGCCTTATCTGAACCTGCATTTTAACAGGAGCGCGGCGGTAAAGGCGGTATTGGAAAAAATCGTGAGGGAGGGGGAAACCTACGGCACCTTGGACGCCGCCGGAAAATGCCCTCTGGCCGGTCGCCGTGTGATGGTAGAGTTTTCCAGTCCCAATACCAACAAGCCTTTGCACCTGGGCCATCTCCGGAACGACGCCCTGGGGGAGTCGGTTTCCCGGATACTTAAGGCGGCGGGGGCCGATGTCCACAGGGTGAACATCATCAATAACCGGGGGATACACATCTGTAAGTCCATGCTGGCCTACCAAAAATTTCATTGCCGTCCCGGCCGCGAGGACACGCCGGAGAGCCTTCGCGTCAAGAGTGACCGCTTTGTGGGGGACTGTTACGTGGAATACGACCGCTACAGTAAATCCCCGGAGGGTGCGCACGCCGAAGAAGAGGCCCGCGCCCTGCTGGTCGCCTGGGAAGCGGGGGACCCGGCGGTGCGCGGTCTCTGGGAACGCATGAATACCTGGGCGCTGAATGGGGTGATGCAGACCTATCGCCGTACCGGGGTCTCGTTTGACACGTTTTATTTTGAAAGCGATACCTACCTCACGGGCAAGGCCGAGATCCATAAGGGCCTGGAGAGCGGTTTGTTTTACCGTGAATCCGACGGGTCCGTGCAAGTGGATTTGGCGGAGATCAATCTGGAGAAGAAGGTCCTCCTCCGCAGCGACGGTACCAGCCTCTACATGACTCAGGATTTGGGCCTGGCGGTGTCCCGCCACGACGACTGGGATTTCAACGAACTGGTCTACGTGGTGGGAAACGAGCAACAGTGGCACTTCAAGGTGCTGTTTTACATCCTCAAGAAGCTGGGTTACGCCTGGGCGGACCGCCTGTTCCACTTGGCCTACGGCATGGTGAATCTTCCCGAGGGCCGCATGAAAAGCCGAGAAGGCACCGTGGTGGACGCCGACGACCTGCTGGACAGCCTCCGGGACGGTGCTCTGGAGGAAATCGCCGCCAAGGGGCGTGAGGATGCGGTGGGTGATCCCGCTGTGGTGGCCGAACGGGTGGCCCTGGGTGCCCTGCACTATTACCTGCTTCAGGTGAGTCCCCTCAGGGATATGCTCTTTAACCCCCGGGAATCCCTGTCTTTCAACGGGAACACCGGCCCCTACCTGCAATACATGGGCGCTCGTCTTGCGTCGATCCTGCGGAAGGCGGCGGAGAGCGGCGTTTCTTCAGCAGCACCCGCAGAAGCCGCACCGCTTCTGGCGCATGACACCGAGTGGGAGCTGGTTAAACTGCTGGAATTATTTCCGGCGATTACCCTGAGAGCCGCGGAAAGCCTGGATCCGTCGCTTCTGGTGAATTACCTCTACGACACGGCCAAGTCCTTCGGCAAGTTCTACCACGAGTGCCCGATTCTGGGTGCGGACGGTCCAGCCCTGGTGCGCTCGCGGCTCACTCTGGCCCGGAGTACCCTCACGGTGCTGCGAAGCGGGATGGACATGATTTTGGTGCCCTTCCTGCAATCAATGTAGGCATTCGGGATTCCTATCGTGCCCGTCGAAAATTCGATTAGACTTTTCGATGGCTCCGCATTTGCATATCGCAAATGCGGTTTAACCTGAACATCTCAAAAACTTCAGTTTTTGAGGCTTCCTATCGCTTCAAAAGCGCCACGAAAGGGTTGTAGGTGGTACCGTCGCCCCCGGAACGGTCGTTTCGCGCAATTTCGGGCCTGCCCCGGAGGGATGCCGGTCGGGAAGCGCGGGCATCGCCGGGCTTGTCTATACCATCCCCGTGACGCACTATTCCCTTGACCTTGCCGGTATCCGGACGCCCGGCATGCCCCTCACCGCGGCTTTTTTCTGCGCCCTCCGGCGGATGCTTCGCGCCGTCCCGCCTGGTCTTCAGGGACAAACTGATTCGCCGCCGGTCCGGATCCAGGGCGATAATCGTGTATTCCCGCACGTCCCCTACCTTCACGGCATTCATGGGGTCCGCCACGTAGGAATCGCTCATTTCGGAGATGTGTATCAGCGCCGTCTCCTTGATCCCCAAATCCACAAAGGCGCCGAAGTCCACTACATTTTTGATCTTCCCGGTGACCTTCATGCCTTCCGCCAGGTCTTCAAACTTCACTACCCCCTGCTGCATGATAGGCTTGGGATAGCTGTCCCGGGGGTCCCGGCCGGGTTTTTGCAACTCCCCGATGATATCGTCGATGGTTTGGGCGCCCACGCCGTATTTCTCCCGAAGTTTCACCTTGACCGCTGTGTCCACAGCGGCCTTATTCCGCACCAACGGCAGGATTTCCCGGGCGGTTTCATAGTTTTCCGGGTGTACCCAAGTATTGTCCAGAGATTCGGCACTTTCCGGGATCTTCAGGAACCCAGCGCACTGCTCGAAGGTTTTCTCCCCCATGCCGCCTATCCGCTTCAGATCTTCCCTGTTGGTGATGGCCCCATGCTCGTCGCGGTACGCCACGATTTTTTTTGCCATGGCGGAGTTGATCCCCGACACGTATTTCAGCAGGGAGAACGATGCGGTGTTCAGGTTGACCCCTACGTTGTTCACCACGGAGCCCACCACCTCGTCCAGGGTCTCCCCCAAGCGCTTTTGGTTCACATCGTGTTGATACAGCCCCACGCCGATGGACTTGGGGTCGATCTTCACCAGCTCCGCCAGCGGATCCTGCAAGCGCCGACCGATGGAAATTGCCCCCCGGATGGTAAGGTCCAGTTCCGGGAATTCCTGTCGTGCGGTCTCACTGGCGGAATACACCGAGGCACCGTCCTCGTCCACCACCGTGTAGGCGATGGGGTGTTCGCCCTGCACCGCAGCGTTCACCTCTGCCAGCACCTTGGACACCACTTCCTGCACTTCCCGCGTACCGGTACCGTTCCCCACAGCCACCAGATGCAACTTGTGCTGCACTATCGCCTTGCGGATAGCGGCGGAGGCTTCATCGGGCATGGATACCTGATTGATCACGAAGTAGCCCAGAAACTTCCCGGTTTCGTCCAACGCCGCGCATTTGGTTCCGGTCCTGATACCCGGATCGACCCCCAGAACCCGGGTACCCTTGATCGGCGCGGACATCAGGAGATTCCGCAGGTTTTCGCTGAAGATGCCGATACCGTGGCCGTCCGCTTCTTCGGTCTGGTCGCCCCGGATTTCCCTCACCACCGCCGGTGACAGAAGCCGTACCAAACCGTCTTCAATCGCCTCACCGTGATAGCTGTTGTGTATCCCCACACCCCGCTTCAGCAAACCGATGGCGCCGTCCACATCCACCTCAATCTCGATCTCCAGCTTGCCCTCCCGTTCACCCCGATTGACGGCCAGCACCCGATGGGGCTTTATCTGGTTCAGCGGTTCCTTATAATCCCAATACATTTGATACACCGATGTTTTGGCCGCTTCCTGGTCTCCCACACCTTTTACCCGTATGGTGCCTGTCTTAAGATAAAATGCATGGATGGCGGCGCGGTTCCCCGTGTCCTGGGCTGTCCGCTCGGCGATGATGTCCTGCGCTCCGGCCAGGGCGTCCTCCGATGAGGCTACCGACAGTTCGGGGTGTTCAGCGTCTTCGCGGACAAATTCCACTGCCTTTGCCTCGATGTCCGCCTGAGAGACCTCCAGCATGGCGTCCGCCAGGGGTTCCAGTCCCCGCTCAATGGCCATCATGCCCCGGGTTTTCTTTTTTTTCTTGAAAGGAAGCCACAGGTCTTCCAGTTCCGTTAAGGTGCAGGCATTCATCACCGCCGCATGGAGGGATTCGGTGAGCTTGCCTGCGGAGAAAATGCCCCGCAGTATCTCCAGCCGCCGGGTCTCCAGGTTAATGCAACTCTTGAACCGGTGGTCGCAGTTCAGCACCTGCACCTCGTCCAGGGAGCCATGCTGCTCCTTTCGGTAGCGAGAAATAAAGGGGATGGTGCATCCCTCCTTCACCAGGGTAATCACGGCGCTCACCTGATGCGCCTCCACGTGCAGTTCCTCCGCGATGCGCTTCACGATGGCCGTTTCGTCCACCGTCAGGGCATCAATCATTTCTTGTGTCAATTCCATGGGGATAGGTATAGCACACAAATGAGGAATGAGCAAGTAGCCGCAATGAAAGAGGGTCCAGGCAGATGGCGCGCTGAGCTGGCGAGGAGGGTCGCTGGGCGTAGATGGCTGGCGTGGCTCCCGGTGAGGCACGGGCGGTCTCCGTAAGGAGTCCGCCTTTGTTTTATGCAGGGGCGCGTCATCCCAGAGCCGAGACCTCCACCGAGATCTCCCCTCCCGCCTTCGCCACGACGCACTTCCACCCCGGCGCCAGAAACCCCCGGGACTCCGCCGTCTCCAGCGCCCCCCGGAAGCGGGCCATGCCCTCCTGGTCGCTAAAGATGTTGCGGAAAAAGAGCCGGTCAAAAGCGATGCCCTGTGGGTAAAAATCATTTTCCAGTGCCGCGAGGAAACTGGCCGCCCCGCCCAGTGCGCTGTCATACACCGCCAGGCGCGGCTTATCCAGCATATCCAGTGACGCGCCGTACTGCTCCAGGGTTTGCTTGCCCTGCTCGCTCCGGCACAGGGCGCACACCACCCCCTCGGGACAGGAGCGGAGAACCTGCCATACCAAAAGTCCGTCGTCGGCGTTCCACACAAAGACCCGGTGATGCCGGAGAAGCCCCGCGGCCTTGAGCATGGCGCTTCGAATGTGCTGCAAAGCCTCCGCGCGGTCGCTGGTCAGACGCCGCCGCCATTGGTCTTCACCCCGGTCGATGACCCCCTCTTTGGCCCGGTCGCTGGGGCTGAAGGTGAGGTGCTCCCCGGCAGCGGGGCCGCCGTCGGGCGCTTCTTCCTGTTCCAAAAGAGCTGCGATCTGCAGTTCCCGGCGGGAGAGCACGTCGTCCCGGATGAGTTTTTCGTAGCCCTGGCCGCTGGGGGTGTAGAAGACGCGCCCCATGAGGCTCGCCGGCAGATACTGCTGGGCCACCCAGTGATCGCGGTAGGCGTGGGGATATTGGTAGCCCTGGCCGTGGCCAAAGCCCTCGCCATCCCGGCTGGGATCCTTTAGGTGATTGGGCACCTCGGTGTCCTCCTTCCGCACCGCCGACAGGGCGTCAAAAAAGGCCATGGAGCTGTTGGACTTGGGGGCCGTGGCCAAAAAGAGCGCGGCATGCGAGAGGAAATAGCGCCCCTCAGGGAGGCCCACGCGGTCAAAGGCGGCGGCGGCGCTCTCCACCACGGTGATGCCCTGGGGGTCAGCCAGCCCCGTGTCCTCGCAGGCGCTGATGAGCATACGGCGGAAGATGAAGTGCGGGTCCTCCCCGGCGGCCACCATCCGGGCCAGCCAGTACATGGCCGCGTCCGGGTCCCGCCCCCGGAGGCTCTTGATGAACGCGCTGATGATGTCGTAGTGATAGTCCCCGTCCCGGTCGTAGAGCACCACCTTCTGCTGGATGCTCTCTTCGCAGGCCTCCCGGCTGATGTA
>JAITMZ010000168.1 GCA_031290725.1 Spirochaetaceae bacterium | reverse complement strand
GACGAAACTCCTTGCCTCCCTGGGAATCGGTCTGTTGATACTGATTTCCATGACCGCCCTTTCCGGCCATGTTTCATCCCCCCGCTACCGTGCGGAATTGCAAAAGTCATTGGACGAAAAACGTAACAACGCCTTTGCCGCCGCCGGGGTTTCAACCGGTATGAGCGTCGTGGTATCTTTGCTCCCCGGTGATGCGGGCACGGCAATCAGTCAAAAATTGGCCGATATAGCCGGCTTTTTTATGCTGGTGACCGGCGTCATTCTCCTGGAAAAAATCCTGCTGGCACTGTCCGGGCTTCTGGTGTTTACGTATGTCATCCCCCTTTCGCTCGTGCTGCTTTTGACCTGTATCTGGCTGGACGGTACCGGGGAAAAAGGGCGGGTGCGAAAACAAATCGCCTTCGTTTTATTTTTCAAGTGCTTTACTTTTGGGATTCTTCTTTTTTTTGCTATCCCTGCCTCCATCATGGTATCAAATATGGTGGAAACTACCTTTTTGGCAAAGGAACAGGAGGAGATACAACAAATACCAACACTGGGCAGCAGGATCACCGCTGAAATTGCAGCGGATGTTGAACAAATCCAAATCGACTTGGAAAACAACGCCGCAGAAGCGCCGGAAAGGGGATTTTTTGATATTTCCGGAAAAGCCGCCGACGCATTTGGTAAATTCAAAGACTCCGCGCTGAAATTATTTGACCGCGCCAAGGGAATTGCAAAAAGCGCTTTGGAAAAGACGCAAAAAATGGTCGAATCCCTTTTGAATTCCCTGGTTGTTATGGTAATAACCACGTGCATCATCCCATTATTAACTACCCTTGGGTTTTGGATTCTGGTCAAAGCCCTTTGGAGAATTGACGTGGCAGCCGTCAGTGGTATCGCATCGCAAAAACAAAGAAACCCCTTCTTCGACTTGGCGGTTGAAAATTCTTAAATCCGGGCAGTTTTTGAGTTGAGAAAAGTAAATGCCGGTGCCCTGGGCGCCGGCGCGCTCCTGTTGCATAGGTTAAAAAAACGTGCTATACTAGGGTATGCGATTTTTGTGCCCCCCCTGTGTGATACTGCTCATTCTCGTCGGCTGCCGGGGTAATACCTCCGGAGATCTGGCGGTTTCGGATGTTACCGTACGGTCGGCGATACAGGAACGGGACGCGTCGGCAGTCTGGACCAGGGATTTCGCACAGCCGGCCAAGGAGCGGCGGAATGTGCCGCTCACCCAGGACAGCATCATCGCCTTCACCCCGTCTCAGATCGGCAACAGCGTCTACCCGGAGCTGCCCGGTTTCGCCAGTCTGGACACGTCCAACCTGAACCAGGAGCTGCGGGCCGCCGTCAATGCATTCGGTCGTGCCGTTACGGTGAGGGATCTTGCCGGAGCGCAGGGCTTTGCCAGGGAGGACACACGATTTTTTATGGACATCTTCTTCACCGATACCGCGGGGATCAAATTCACCGGCCCTTTCTTGACGGGCAAACCGGAGATCATCGACGGGACATGGCAGGTGCCGCTGCGATTTTTTGCCGCCCGGGGGCATCTTGACATTCATGTGTATTTAATGTATGATGACAAATGGGTAATTGATCAAATTACCTATGGGGAGTTGGCCGGTGACTAATGTTTTAAGCCTTATCGAACGGGATATCATCATCTCGCTGCTCACCGCGGAACACATCATCCTGCACATCGTGTTCACGCAAAAAAACCAGGAGACCGCCACCTTTCGGGTTGAAACCGGCGTGGAGGGCGTGCGGGTGTCTGCCCCCGAGGGTATCATCAAATTCACCAAAACAATTCCCCAACTGGATCTCTACGAAGGGAAAAACGCCGTGGTGGTGTTTTATTTCAAAAAATTGGGGCTGACTTTTACGGCGCCCCTTCAAAAGTTTGAGAACACCCTGGAAATTGTGGTGCCCCAAACGGTGATGCGCCTGTCGGAGGAGGAAAAAAACGCGGAACGGCAGGTGATGGCCCGGCTTTTTTTCGCCATCTCCGGCAAGGCCGACGTGAGCATCCCCTGCGTGCCCAACCGGCGGTTACCCTTGTTTCAGGTTGAAACCTGGCAGTACTTTTCCAACAAAAACGCCGACGAGGGGGCAAAACTTCTGGGTGTGTATTTGGGGGCTCACATCTGCCAAATACCCATTACGGTGTTTGAGGGGCTCTATTCCAGCGGGCGGCTTCTGTATAAGAGCCAGGGCAAATTGCCCACAAAAAGCCCCTTCCCCATTGACCTGTGCGTCCTGGAACACGAATGGAACGACGGTACCGCCGAGCATATCCGGATGCTGCGGGAGCTGCCCGGCCTCAATCGCACCCTGTATATGCCCATCGGCCGCCCACCAACCCAGGGCGACGGGGGTCTCGCGGTTGCCTTGGGCGGCAGCATAACCCAGGAAAAAATCGAAGAGCTCATCTATCTGTCTGCGGTGTGCAACTACCTGACCCTGACAGATGAGGCGCCTGCCGCCGCCACCATTGATCCGGCCATGGAGATTGAGCAGCGTCAATTCTCCCTGATTTTTCTCAGCGATAAACTGGCGGTACTGGGGGGAAATTCCGATTCCTTTCCTTTGGTCAAAAATCAGGAATACGCGCTGCAGATTGTCTGTCGGAGCGGGTTGATGAACCGGGCCATCTATACCACCTGTTTTATCTCGGACATCTTTTTTTTGCGGCAAACCCAGCGGAGCTGTGCCCTCGCTCTGTTCACCGGTCTCAAGGCCGAGGATAGACGGTTTTTATTTGAAAAGCAGTACGGCTCTGTTTTTCGCTGATTGGCGGCGAAGGTTTCATGCCCCGCTGTTTGGGGCGGATTTATTTGAAAAATTTCCAAAAATCCCTTGACATAAAGAAAAAGATTCGCTATAGTGTTTAATTATGGCGGATTCTACCAGTCAGCAATTACAAAAATACTACGACTCTTTTTGTGACAAGGACATAATTTTCACCAAGGAAGTCATCAAAACTTTGCGCCTTGAGTTGAATCAAATTTTTATCAAGGGGGCCGAGGAGCAATGGAGTTGCGTCATCTACTCCACGTCCTTCAAAAGGGCTGCCATCATCGTAGATGTCAACAGTCCTGCCATGGGTATGCTCAGGGATGAACGGGGGAACGTGAGTCTGCGCTTCAGTTTTGCCCGGTCCAGAGGCGGATCCATAAGTTTTTTTGTCACCGCCAAGGTTACCGAGATCGCGCCCTACGGCAATTCCAAAGATTTTGTGCTGATCAAATTGGCCTTTGTCCAGCACTCTCCGGATGATTTGATCGAAATTATCGGCCAGTTGTCCGAGGCAGCGATAAACGCGGTCCAGCGGGCGGAGGAACGGGTACCTCTCAATGCGGACGCGAAACGGAAGCTGGGGCTTATTAAACCGGAAAACATTGTGTATATACAAGGTGCGCCGCAGCGGTGTCTGTTGCGGGAGATTAGCTTCGGATCTGCCTGGCTTGTGTTCCTGAACCCCATCGTACCGCAGATCAATGAAAAGGTGGTACTCCGCCTTGAATTCGACAACCTGGACGAGCCGGTGGACATCCTTGGGGTGGTGCAGGAAACCCAGTCGGTAAATGAGGCAACCAACATCTCCATCGTCACCATACGATATAACCCTCCCACGATCCCCTTGACCTATACCCTGTTCCTGAGCACCTTTTTGACCCGCACAAGCCGGGAGCGCAAACCCGCGGCGGGGGATTTTTCCCGGTAAGCCATGACGGTACCGCAATCCCTGGCAAGGGAACTGGAATCGCATCCTGAAAAAAAAGGCGAACTGGGTGCAATCGCGGTGTTTAAAGCCCGAAATGGCGATTTTGACGAGGCGGAAGAGATTTTCGCTGCCCTGTCCGCCTTTGACGGCGAGGACCGGGCTGTCACATTGAACCGCGCCATTGCCCTGGACCAAAAGGCGGACTCTTTCCGCGCCGCCGGTCGGAGCGGCGAGGCGGACCACACCGACACGGAGGCCCTCCGCTACTATCGGCAGGCCATGGATGCGGACCCCGCCTTTCCGGATGCCTTTTTCAATGGGGGCTTTTTTTTCCTGAAAAAATCTGACTACGGACAGGCCAAAGATTGTTTTGAAACTTTTCTGGCCCTGACGGTGCGGCAGCGCCAGGACGAGGACGCTGTTTCTGCGGATGAGGACGAAAATGCCCGCTACAAGATCGAACGGGCCACGGAGATTTTAAACACCATCGAAACACACAACCTGGACGATGGGCATTTCAAAAAAGCCAACGAGCTGATTTCCGCCGGTCACGAAGAGCGGGGGATCAGCGAGATTCGGCTGTTTCTGGAAAAAAATCCCACCGTGTGGAACGCGTGGTTCATGCTGGGCTGGGGGCTCCGCCGGTTGAATCGCTGGGGTGAGGCAAAAGAAGCCTTTTCACTGGCCCTGCAATACGGCGGAGACAACGCGGACACCTGCAACGAGTCCGCCATCTGCTGCATGGAGCTGGGGCAGTTTGGGGAGGCGGAGAAATTGTTGTACCGGGCATTGAAAATCGAAAAAGAAAATACAAAAATCATGAACAACCTGGGATTTCTGGCCCTGAAGCAGGGTAAGGCCGGTGAGGCGCTCCCGTGGTTTCTGACGGTGCTTGAATACAATCCCGGCGATGCATTAGCACAGCAGATGGCGGAGAAGCTCGGCGTGTAGGCCGGCGGCGTTCTGTTCTGCGGGAATCCGCAGGGGTGCGAACACCAGGTGTGCCAGCATCCGGTACCGCGCGGTCCGGTCACGGTAAAACCGGTGGAAGATGCGCCGCACGTCATCGGGGCTTCGGGGCTGCCCGGCGGCGATGTAGGCGGGCATCTCGGCTTCATCCAAAATGCGGCCCACCGCGATATCCTCGGGCACATCCAGAAAAACGAATATCCCCCGGGGATTCAGGATTTCCAGCGCCCCCGGGTTGTCGCAAATGCCCCCACCGGTGGCGATCACGGCGGGGAACGATGCGGCGGCCAGGCGGCATACCGCCTGTTTTTCTGCCCGGTGCAATGCCTGGGCACCCCCGGCGGTCATGATTTCCCGGGGGGTTCTGTTTTTCAGACCGGTGATGATGTGGTCGGTGTCATGGAAGGGTACGTCCAGGCGGGCGGCCAGGATGCGTCCGATGGTGGTTTTGCCGCTGTGCTTGATCCCCGTCAGAATTATTGCCCTTTCCATGTGTCAATCACCCCAAAGGCCGCGTTTTTGTTCACAGGCGTCTTTTTCCAGAGACCGGAATTCTTCCATAAATTGAAAAGGAAATCGGGTATAGGCGTGACCGTAGCCGCCGCGCACCAAATCGGCATTGTGCAAGGTGCCGTCGGGGAGATAAATATAGGCCAGAAGGCGATTGTATTTGTCCCGCAGTTCCCAGTCAAAGGCGAGGAATACCTGTTTGTGCAGCAGCGCCTGTTTAGTCCAATCGCTTGCCTCCCTGCCGAAATGCTCCACTTCCCTGCGGGGATGTACCGTCTCCGGGGTGTCCACGCCAATCATACGGATTGTTTCTACCGCTTTTATGCCCCCCGGCGGATTTTTGATACGCACCCCCACGGTGTCACCGTCCACATGGCGGATCACCTCGGCTTCGAGCATACGGGTCAGGTCCGCGTCGTGCCAGCTTGCCAGGGCGGCGCCGTTCCTGCCCGCCTTGTTGACCCGATACAGTTCAGCCGCCGCAGCTTGCTGGGGAAATCCGGCGTCCAAATGCGGCGGGGAACAAAGAAAACAGGGCCGATAGCCGGAACGCACCGCATCCGAGAGGGAAATGGCGGTCTTTGAACGCACCAGGGAGGAGCAGGTTTCCCGATGATACCGCCGGCCGGAATTGGTCACATAGACCGCCGTGCCGCCGGAGGCCGCCGGGAGCAGACCCTGGAGGACGCAGAAAAGTACCAGCGGCAGCGCCGCTTTTTGCATTTTTTTGTTCACCCTGCCGCTCCGATGTACACCGCGGGCAAATCCACGCCGCTCACTCCGGTGATCCGTGCCGATACCCGTGCGCCGCTCACCATCGCCTCCCGGGACGCTTTGTCATCCTCATCGTACCGCAGGATTACCGCGCCGTCCACTTCGGGCGCCTGGAACCAGGCCCGTCCGATGGCGTATGATCCGCCGCCGGAGGAATCCGCACCGCCGACGTCGGCAGCCGAAAAGACCTCCTCCACGAGCACCGTTTCCCGGCAGCCGATGTATCCGGCCAGCACGTCCCCCGTGATTTGGCCCTGCACTTCCCCCAGACGGCGCACCCGGTTTTGGGCGGTTTTTTTTGGCACCTGTCCACGGATTTTCGCCGCAGGAGTCCCCTCTTCCCGGCTATAGGTGAAGCAGCCCGACCAGTGGGGACGAATCGCCCGCAGAAAGCCCACGGTGGCCTCCGCATCGCCGTCGGTTTCGCCGGGGAAGCCGCAGAGAAAGGTGGTGCGGAAAGCGGGGGGCCGGCCGCCGGCCAGGGCGCATCGGATTTGCTCCACCAGACGCACATTATCCCCTGCGGTGCCCAGACGGTTCATGGCGTGCAGGATGGGGTCGCTTCCGCTTTGGAAGGGCAGGTCGAAGTAGGGCAGCAGTCGATGATCGCTCCGGATGCGGGGCAAAATGCCGAGGGGGAAGTGGTCGGGGTGGGTGTAGAGCAATCGGAGCCAAAAATCGCCGGGCAGGGCGGAAATCCCGTCCAGCAGTGCGGGCAAATCCGATGCGCCCAAATCCTGACCCACCAGGTTTATCTCAAAGACACCCCGTCCCAGCAGGCCCCGTATTTCTTCCAGTATCGCCGGGATGGGGCGGTTCCGGAGGGGGCCGCGAATCAGGGGGATAGCACAGAAGGCGCACCGGTTACTGCATCCCTCGCTGATCTTCACATAGGCCGAGCCGGGGAAGGAAAAAACCGGTTCACGTTCCACGGAAAGCTCTTCCACAGGTACCGGGGTGAGCACGGGGCGTTTTCCCGCAAGGGTGGCCGCTGCGGCCTGGTCTACCAGGGACAGATCGCCGTTACCGAAGATGCCGTCAGCCTCCGGGAGGGACACGGAAAAATCCGCCGCGTACCGCTGGGCCAAACAGCCTGCCAGGAGGATTTTGGCGTCGGGATAAGCGGCGCGAGCCTCCAGTAGTGCCCCCAGGGATTCCTTTTTCGCTTCTTCGATGAATCCGCAGGTGTTAATCACCATAAGAGCGGCCTCTTCCGGAGAATCGGCGCGGATGTAACCGGCAGCTTCCAGGCGGGCGATCAGAATCTCCCCGTCCACTTTGTTTTTCGCACATCCGTGCTGGTCAAGAAAAAATTTAGTCAATTTCCACTACCGTCAACTGATAAACTCCCCGGGGATTGACGATCCAGCGAATCTGCCGTGCGGTCACCCGGCTGGTTTTCTCCGCATCGAAGTTATAGGTCTTGCCGCCGGCGATGATCTGGGTGGTCCAGGCCGCCGTGTTGGACGCCCAAATCCGCACGATATTGTTGGCCTGCACGGTGATCAGTTGACCGGGAGAATAGAGGCTTTCTACCTTGGCTTGGTTGTCCGCCTGGTGACGGAACATGCAGATGGTGCGGAATACGATACGCACCGTGAAGGGATAGGCACGGTTATCTTCCAGTACCACGGTGTTTCCCTGGGACAGGGGAAGTGTCGGAATGACACCGTCGCCGGTCGCAACGGTGTTTCTGGGCAGTACCCGGATTTCCGCGCCCCGGCTTCCGTCGGTACGGGAGATGTCCGACACAAAGACGATGATGTCCGCCCCCAGTTTGCCGTCGACGTCTATCTCGATTTCTTCCCCCAAGGAGATGAACTGTTCCCCCAAGGGAGTTTTCAGGGTCAGGATCGTCAGGGTATTGGTAACGTCGATACCCACGTCGCCGGCAGGTGAGGTGCTTCCCAGCATATCCCCAGGGATAATCATCGAATCGCCGGTGTACACCCGGGTCCGCAGGGCCTCGCCGCCGGTCAGGCGATGGATGGCGCTACCGGCGGTCTCCAGGACATCATTTCCAGGGATTTCCTCCACAGGAGCGGCGATAAGCCGGCGGTACACAAAAAAGCCTGACACACCCAGAACCGCCAGTATCCCCAGCACGATCAGGGGTACCACGAACCGGGGACGCCGCTTTATCAATAAATTGATGGGAATCGGTTCAGCTTGCTTCATCTTGGCGTTGTACAGTCGAAGCAGGTACTCCGCGTCCAGCCCCAGGTATTCGGCGTAGGTGCGCAAAAAGCCGGTTAAATACACCTTGCCGGGAAATTTATCGTGGCTTTCCGTTTCCAGGGCCCTCAAGTAGGCGGCGGAAATGGATGTTTCCCGTTCCGCGGTGGCGATGTCGATATTTTTCTGTTCCCGGCTCTCCCGGAGCAACGTTCCGTAGCTCTCCATCAGTCCCTGTCCTCACTCTGCAAATAAAAAGTCGTTGTATTCGTTGGCCGACACCGGCGTGTCATAGATAAAGCGCTGGTCGGCGATTCCCTGGTTTATTACATAGCTGGAAAAGGAAAAGACGAACAGTTCCCCCTTGGTGGTGGTGGCCTCCACCCGGCGGATAAGTCTGGTATCCGGCGAGACGGATAGGCGGATGGTGCGGAATTCCTCGGAATTGGTGCGGCGGCTCAGGATCAGCTTCACTACCAGCTCCGGAGAATTGGCATCCAGGGACACCGGGTCCTGACCGGTTTCGTAAACGATGGTGTAGTAGCGGGAGAGCAGGTTGAGTCCCTGGGCGGTGGCTAATGCCCCCCCCCGGCCCGCAGGGGATGACGCCTGGTTCAGCGCCGCAGCACGGTCCGGCAAATAGATGGTGAGCATTTCGCCGTTGTACACGATCACCTGGTCCTTGGGGGTGGTGAAGTCGATGCGAAGAAGCTCGGGGCGCTTGAAAGACACCCGGCCGCTCATAGCGCTGCGCCCCACGGTGATGTCCATCTGGGCCTGGTAGTCGCTGATGGTGCCGTAATAGTCGGAGATGGTCTTAAAAAAAGCTCCGGCGGTAAGAATATCCTGTGCCTGCGCGAGGGTCGCAGCGAGCAGTATAATCACACTGATGTATATTTTTTTCATCCCTTATATAATACCAAGGGCAAAACATTTTGTCAAGAGGGCGCGAGAGATTCCGCGCCTACTATAAGCGCCGAACGGGGTCAGTGAGGGGAGCGGGCGGGCTTTTGCGGGCCTATGACAGCAGTTTAAGCATCGCCGCCTTTATGTCGCCCTTTTGCGGCAGCGCACATTCTTCCAGCGCTCCCGGCGGGGTGCACATGTTGAGCCCGCCTATCCGGGCAACCGGTTTTTTCAAACTCTCGAAGGCGTTCTCCGAGATGAGCCCCGATATAAGGGCCGCCCAACTGCCCCGTTCCGGCGCGTCGTGGGCCACCAGAACCCGCCCGGTTTTTCGCACCGAAACGAGGATTGTTTCCAAATCAAGGGGTGCCAGCACCCGTGGGTCGATAATCTCCACGGTTTTGCCCGTGGCGGCTTCCACGTCCTGCGCCGCGTCTTTGGCGTGAATCAGGCAGCGGTGCCAGGCCACCACCGTGAGGCCGCTGCCTTCCTTCACCACCCTGGCGGCGTTGGTGAGGGGCGGGACGGACTTGTCGTTTTCATCCACGGACCCCTTACCGCGCATGGCCGAAAGGCGGGAAAAAATGAAGAGCACCGGGTCGTCGTCCAGAACCGCAGCCTTGAGGAAGTACCGCAGGTCCGCCGGGGTGGTGGGGGCCACGATTTTAAGGCCGGGAACATTGGCGAACCAGGCCTCCACGTGCTGGGTGTGCTGGCTGCCGCTCTGGCTGCCGCTGCCTTCGGGGAAGATGTACGTGATGGGCAGGTTCAGCTTGCCGTTGGAGTTGAACCGGGCTTTGGCGGCCATATTGACGATGCTGTCGAAGGCCAGCGCGCCGAAGTCGGCGTACATAAACTCCACGATGGGGCGAAAGCCGCCGTAAGCCATACCGTTGGCAAAACCGGCGTAGCCGTTTTCTGAAATCGGGGTTTGAATCACCCGGTCCCGGCCATACCTGGCGAAAAGCCCGTCAAAGTAGGCCCATGCGCCGCCGTGGGGGCCTATGTCCTCACCCACCGCCACGATTTTGTCGTCCATCTCAAACAATTCTTGCATTGCAAGTTTAAGCGCGAATAAACCGATCATGTCACTCATAGAGCGCCTCCCGCATTGTTGGAATACATCAGATTATAGTCCAGGGCCATGTCCCTAGCCGGGGCCTGGCTCTGAAAAACCCGGTCAAAGGCCTGGTCAATCAGGGCGTACTGTTCATCGCGCACTTTGGCAAAATGCGCTTCGCCGGCGGTACCCCGCTGCAGCAGCGTCTTTTCGTAGCGTTTTACCGGGTCGAGGGGATCCGTGTTTTTCAGAAAATCCGTGTCCCGATATTTTTCCTGCTTTTCTCCCACGTGATGCCCCTGCCAGCGCCAGGTTTTGAGTTCCACCAGGTTCGGCTCGTTTGCCGCCGCCATCCGGGTGCCTGCCAGCACCGCCTCAATCACCGCTTCAATGTCGTTGCCGTCCACGGTGACGCCCTTCATGCCAGCTCCGGCCGCGCGGATAGCCAAGTCCGCGATGGGCGCTTCCTCCGAAAAGGGCGTAGTCATGGCCACCTGGTTGTTTTCTATCACATAGAGGATGGGCAGTTTGAGTATCCCCGCCAGATTCATCCCCTCGTAGACGGCGCCTTCGCTCATGGCGCCGTCGCCAAAGCAGGACACCACCGCCGTACCGGCCTGTTTCCGCTGCTTGACCGTCCAAGCATAGCCCGTGGAAGACAGCGGGCCCTCTCCCAAAATGCCCGAAGACGGGAGCAGCCGGTCTTTCATGGACACTTCGTGAAACTCCCCGGACAGGCCGCTGAGGGCGCCGATCCGGCGGTGCATGCAGTCCCCCAGGGTGGGATCCAGCCCCACGATGCGGGCCAGCAGGGGCTGCTGGCGGTGAGTGCACTGGATGTATACCGTGACCGGCGACAATTCCCGCGCAATCCAGATACCCGCGTCCACCGCCTCCTGGCCGAGGGTAGGGTGAACCGAGCCGTTCATCCGCCCGGCAAAAATGTATTCCACCACTTTTTCGCCAAAAGCCCTGGCAAAAACCAGCTCTTCATAAAGATGGAGCTGTTGTTCCTTCGTAAATTGCATAGAGTCCTCCTATAAACCCATCCATGCCCGGGGATTTTCAAGCCGTTCCCGCAGCAGGCGAATCACTATTCCCACATGGTAGCCGTCCAGCAGGGTGTGGTTGTGGGTCAAGCTAAAACTGGTAACCTGCCGAATCGCCGTGCTGTTGTCCGGCTGTACCACTACCCGTTTTTCCGTGACGCCGATGCCCAGCATGGCGCTTTCCGGCGGGTTGAGTACCACCGTGGAATAGCGTATTCCCAGCACGCCGATGCTGCTGACGGTGAAGGTGGAGCCCTTCATCTCATCCAGCGGGAGGCGGCCCACCTTGATAAGGTCCGTCTTTTCCCGCAGTTCGTCGGAAATAGCGAAGACGTCCTTGTCCTGGGCTTCCCGGATAACCACGGTCATGATCCCCGTCTCCAGCCCGATTCCCAGGGCGACGTTGCAGGATTCGTAGGTGATCACCTCTTCACCCGCCACCGCCGAGTTCAGCAGCGGGTAGTCGCGGAGGATGGTGGCCATAATCCGGGTGATAATCGACGATACCGTAACGTTTTTATTCTTCGTCTTGAGTTCGTCCTTCAGCGCCATGAGGGCGCCGCTTTCCAGGTCAAACACCGCAGTATCCTGGGGCATGGTGCGGAGGCTTTCGCTCATCCGCTGTCCGATAAAGCGCCGGGTGGATTTGAGTTTTGCCCGGTTTTTTATTCTGATTTCGCTGCCGGCCATACCGCGCCTACTCGATGTCCGCCAGGACGGTACCGGGTTCCACTTCCTCGCCTTCCTGCACGTAAATTTTTAAGGTGCCCGAAGCCGGAGCGGTAATCTCTTCGTTCAATTTTTCGTTGGACAGTTCAAAGAGGGGATCCCCTTTGGCCACCTGGTCACCTTGTTTTTTATGCCAGGTTTCAATCCGAACCTGCATACCCGATTGCCCCAAATTGGGAGCCAACACTTGCATATTCCGCCTCCGCTTTATAATTTTGCATACCTAGTTACATTTCAATTATACCCCACATTTTTATAAAAAACAAGATTGTTTACAAGTTTTATTATAATTTTTGTTCAAGGAAGCGCTGATTAAAATGGAGTTTCCCGTACCGCCGTCGAAGCACCGCGCCTATTTTCTCACCAAATTCGGCAGGAACATGGTGATTTCCGGTACATAGGTAATAAACAGCAGCGCGATAAAGCCCCAGAAGATGAAGGGCAAAATGCGCTTGCACACATCCAGCACGGGAATTTTCGCGATATTGCACCCCACGTAGAGGTTCACTCCCACCGGCGGCGTCACCTGCCCGATGGCCAGGTTCACCGTGACAAACACCCCAAAATGGATGGGATCCACCCCCAGACGGCGGATAATCGGCAGCATCAGGGGCACCAGAATGTACATGGCCGAGTTGGCGTCCAGGAAGCACCCCGCGATCATAAAGATGATGTTGATGATGAACAGGAGCACATACTTGTTGGACGTGAGGGCCAAAAGGCCGTCGGAAATATCCGTGGCCACATGGGAAGTGGTCAGTAAGTAGGCAAACACGCTGGCGCAGGCGATGATATACATCACCGTGCCGGAGGTGATCGCCGCATCTATGAAGAGTTTTCTCAGGGTCTTGATGGTGATCTCCTTGTAGATGAAGACCCCCACAAAGAGGCTGTATACGATGGCCACGCCCGCGGCTTCCGTGGGGGTAAAGACCCCGCCGTAGATGCCCCCCAGGATGATCACCGGGGTCATGAGGCCCCAGAAGGCGTCCTTAAAGGCGAGCCAGCGCTCTTTGCCGGAGGCCTTGGGCTGCATGGTGATGCGGCTCTTTCGGGAAGCTAGGACGGCCGCCACGATAAACGCCAGACCCATGAGCAGGCCGGGAAACACGCCGCCGGAGAAAATCTTGCTCACCGACACGTCGGCGATGGAAGCATACACCACAAAGGCGATGCTGGGAGGAATACTGATGCCGATGGCCCCGGAGGAACTCATCAGCGCGGTGGCCAGGCCCGAATCGTACCCCGCGGCGATCATCGCCGGGATCAAAATCGCCCCCAGGGCTGCAACCGTGGCCGGCCCGGACCCGGAGATGGCCGCAAAGAAGCAGGACACCACCACCACCACCACCACCAGGCCGTGCCGGATATGCCCCACGCACACCGACGCAAAGTGAATCAGGCGCTTGGAAATGCCCGCGTATTCCATGATCATCCCCGCCAGGATAAAGTAGGGAATGGCCAGCAGGGCGAATTTCGCGATCCCGGAATACATCAGATTGGGCAGAATGGACAGGGAAAACTTGATCATGCTCAGGCCGACTATGGAGGATAGCCCCAGGGCCACGGCGATGGGCACATTCAGAAACACCAACAGAAAAAACACACCGAACAAGACGTATGCCATGCTAGTTTCCTCCCTGCGGTGCCGCCGGAGCGCCAAAAAAGTCCTTGCGGAAGGCCAAAAATCCCCACTGTCCGGTGCGGATGGCCATCAACACGCACCCCAGGGGGATGGAAACACGCTGGTAATAGGCGGGAAGCCCCAGCACCGGGGTCTTTTCGCCGCTCCGCATCTGCCCGGCGATCACGTCAAGGCTGAGGTAGAATATCGCCCCGATGAGCGCCAGGGAACAGAGCATGGAAAACAGCACCATAAAGGAGCGAATCCGGGGGGTCACGTTCTCCGTGATAAGGCCCATCCCCAGATGGGATCCCCGCTTATACGCCGCGGCAATGCCGAACATGCTCACATAGACAAAACAGGTGATCACCAATTCCTCGGTAAAGGAAAAAGACCGGTGAAAAAAATACCGGCTCATGACATTGAGAAAATTCATCCCCGCCATAAACGTCAGGAGCACTATGATACAGGCTTCTTCAAGAAAATCCCATACCTTTACGATTAGCTTCATGGAGACTCCTTTGGCCTTGCCCCGAAAACCGCGAACAATCCGGAGCAAGGGAGAGGTTTAGTTTGCCTTATATCCGAAGGCAGCGAACAGTTCCGGTCCCAGCCTGTCCATGTAGGTCTTGTACAGGGGAGCTAGGGCGCTTTGGAACGCCGCAATCTCCGCAGGGGTCATTTCGTTCACCTGCATACCCCCGGCCTTGAGGGCGTCCAGAACTTTCGCGTCCACGTCGCGGTTGTACTCCACCTGATATTTCATGGCGTCCGTGGCGGACTGCTGGAAGATTTTTTTGTCGTCGTCGCTCAAAGATGCCCAGCGCTTGTTGCTCACCGCCAGAACGATAGGGTCGTAGCAGTAGTTGCACACGGTGAGGTACTTTTGCACCTCATTGAGTTTGCTGCTCTGGATGATGCCCAGGGGATTTTCCTGGCCGTCGATGGTGTTTTGCTGCAATGCGGTGAACACCTCGGAGAAACTCATGGCCGTGGGGTCGGAGCCCAGCAGTTTGAACAGGTCGGTCAGAATCGGCACCGCGGGAACCCGCATTTTCAGGTTTCGGAAGTCCTCCACCTTGGCGATGGGCCGACGGTTGTTGGTGATCTGGCGGAAGCCGTTTTCACCCAGGGCCAGGGGCACCGGGCCTTTCTTGGCGATGTAGTCCATGATCACCTTGCCGCCTGGAGCGTTGGGAGCAAAGAGAATCTCGTCCACGCTCGCGTTGCCCTTGCTGAAAATCCAAGGCATAAAGCATACGGTCAATTCGGGAATCTGGTTGTTGTGCAGCATGGCCGAATGAATGTCGATGTCGATAATCCCCGAATCCTGATAGAACATCGCCAGCGTGCCGGTCTGATCCCCGGCGGCCAACTGTTCGTTGGGATAGATCGCCACCGTGTAGCGCCCGCCGGTGCGCTCCTTGATCAGCGCCGCAAACCTGCGTGCCCCTTCGGTCCAACTGCTGGTCTCCACCGTGGTGACGTTCAGTTTGAGTTCAACCGCCTTGACGGGAGCCGCCGCGCCTGAAGCTTTGGGCGCGCTCTTGCTACACCCCGTGGTGACGGCGAGCAGTACCACAACGCCCGCCACAAATCCGATAGTCCGTTTCATAAAACCCTCCAATAGGTTCGTTTGTATATAAAGCGCGTCATACGCACTTTTGCACAGCAATCCGGCCCGTGGCGCCTATTTCCGGGCGGGCAGGTGGATACATTCACCCAGCGCATCGTGGGCCGCTTCAAAAATAGCCTCCGAAAGGGTCGGGTGCGGGTGAATCACGGCCTTCAGGTCATCCACCGTGGCTTTCAGGCGAAGAGCCAGGGTGAGTTCGGCGATCAGTTCGGTGGCGTGGGGCCCAAGAAGGGAGGCCCCCAAAAGGCGCCCGCCCTTCTTGTCCGCGATGATCTTCACAAAACCCGCGGTCTCGCCCATGGTCATGGCCCGGCCATTGGCGGCCAGGGGGAATTTTCCTACCGACACGTCCAGCCCCCTGTCCCTGGCCGCCTTCTCGGTGATCCCCACCCCCGCGATCTCCGGGTTGGTGTAGATGCACGAGGGCACCGCAGAGTAATCCATCACCGCGCTATGCCCCAGGGCGTTTTCCGCCGCGACCACGCCCTCGGCCATGGCCACGTGGGCAAGCTGTATGTTGGAAGAGACGTCCCCAATGGCGTATATCCCCGCCGCGCTGGTTCTCTGGCGCTCGTCCGCCAGCACCCTGCCCCGGTCGGTCTTGACCCCCGCCGCTTCCAGGCCCAGGCCGTCGGTGTAGGCCTTTCGCCCCGTAGCGATGATCACCAGCTCCGCCTCCACCGCGCCCTTGGCCCCGCCGGTCTCGTAGTGCACCTTTTTGCCACTACCAACAGTCTCGATCAATTTTACACCGGCGGATACAAAAATGTCAATACCCCGGGCCTTCAAAATGCGCTTTAATGCGGTAATAATTTCCCCGTCGATCAGGGGGAGTATCTCATCCAGCATCTCCAGGATGGTCACCTTGGCCCCCAGGCCGGAGAACACCGTGGCCAATTCCACCCCGATCACCCCCCCGCCGATGATGGCGATGCTCTTGGGGACGGCCTTCAGGGCGAGCGCCTCGTTGCTGGTGATCACCCCCGGCTCTTTGGCCCCTGGGATGGGCGGCAGCGCCGACACCGCCCCGGAGGCGATGATGATTTTTTCTGCCTCGATGGTGTTCTTTGCCCCCCCGGAATCGCTTATCTCCACGGTGGTTTTGCCCGTCAGGGTGCCGGTGCCCCGGAGGAGGTCTATCTTGTTGCTTTTCACCAGGCCCGCCACGCCCGTGGTGAGGCGCTTCACGATCCTGTCCTTCCGCTCGTAGATTTTGGCGGCGTCAATGGAGGCCCCGGGCGGCACCGTGACCCCGAAGGAAGGCAGGGTTTTTAGGGATTCCCAGGCCTCCACGCTTTCGATGAGGGCCTTGGTGGGGATGCAGCCCCGGTTCAGGCAGGCGCCCCCCACTTCGTCTTTTTCCACCAGGGCGGTTTTGCCCCCCAACTGGGCCGCCCGGATAGCCGCCGTGTAGCCTCCGGGGCCTGAGCCAATCACGATAACATCATACATCTTTTCACCTCACAATAGGGTAAGCGGATTTTGCGCGTTTCCTGCAAATCCTAGCACAAAAAGTGAAACTGTGCAATAGCTTTGGCGGTATTTTAATTTAAGGCAATACGCCCCCCCCCCCCCCCCGGCCCCCCCCCCCCCCCCCCCCGGCCCCCCGGGGGCCGGGGGGGCCCCGGGCCGGGCCCCCCGGCCCACGCCCGCCCCCCCCC
>JAITMZ010000108.1 GCA_031290725.1 Spirochaetaceae bacterium | reverse complement strand
ATGCTGTACGGTGCCGTTGGGCATACTCCGCTGATATTGCAGCATCAGCGCCGACCGGTCCAGCGTCAGTTCGGGCTGTACGGTGGCGCCGTAGCGGGAGAGCATAGCCAGCAGTCCCTGGTCGTCCATGGCCCGCGCCGCCGGTTGTCCCTGGAATTCCGCCAGCACCGCTTCCACGGCGAAAAAGGCCTTGCCGCCGGAACGCAGGTAGTGGTCGATCCGATAGAGCGCCCAGTGGTCCAGGGATTCGGTGCCGCCGAAAACCAACAAGAGCGACAGGCCGCCGGGAATTTCCTCTCCCGCCGCCACAGGCCGCACTCGAAAACCTGCCTGGGTCAAAATATCCCCGGCATGGCGGTAATTGTTTTCCAGGGTTTTGCCGGCGTCCCCCACCAGGATGCCCGCTTCCCGCTGGGTGCCCCGTACCAGGGTTCGAATTCGGCTGGTGAGGTCGTATTCCAAGGTTTCCAGGGAAAATATCCAGGGAACCACGTCGGTTTTGTCCAAATACTCGATCACCAGGGCGCTGTAGACCAGGGCAAAGTTCATCTCGTTCCGCTCCTCGGTCTGTATCTGCTGAGCCTGCACCCCCAAGGCATCCACCGCGTCGGTCAGCTTGGCCTTCACGGGGTCCCGCACGGTCACGGTGATTTTACCGCGGGAATAGGCGGCATATTCCCGCAGCATGTCCGCGATTTCCCTGGGCACCGGGTGCATCGCGGCGAGCTTGTCCGACAGATAATAGGTGATCCGCACCTGATCGGGAATTTCGTTCCGCAGATTCCGGGACACCGCAGAAATGGTGTACAGGTGATTCCGGGTCAAATCCAGGCGGAACCACAAGTGTCGGCTCAACAGCAGGGCCAACACAATCGCCGAGATGCTCAATACGGTAATGATGGTGATGTCGCGCTTATGGGTATTCACGGTTCACCCCCATTTCCGGTAGATCAGCACCCGGGTGGTGAGAAATAGGAACAACACCGTGGTGAGCAGAAAAAACGCCAAATCCCTGGTGTCGATGATGCCCCGGGAAAAGGTCTCAAAATGGAAGGCCAGGGAAAAAAAATTCAGCATACCCCCGAGCCATTCCGGCAGATTCAGTCCCATGATGAACTGGCTCACCAGAATCGCCCCCAGCAGCACCACCGCGCTCCCTAGGAAGGCCACGCTCTGATTTTTTGAGCAGCACGACAGGAACAGCGCCAGGGACACCGCCGAGGCTCCCAAAAACAGCGCCCCCAAGTATTCCCCCAGAATCACCCCGCCGTCAAAGTGGCCCAGAGGGATAAGGGTAAGGGGCACCGGGACGGTGGCCGCGATCATCACCGCCACCGCCGCGAAGGCCGCAAGGAATTTCCCCAGCACTAAATCCCACTCGGAAAACGGCATGGTCAGCAGCAGCTCCACCGTGCCGGTTTTTCGCTCCTCCGCCCAGCTCCGCATGGTGATCGCCGGTACCACCAGGATAAACGCCAGGGGAAAGGCGGCAAAAAACGCATGGAGATTGGCGGTGTTCATGGCGAAGAAGCGCTGAAAGTAGAAGAGCCACACCGACGCAAAGAGTATAAAAAACACCGCCGTGCCGTAAAACACCGCTGATATGAGGTACCCGTAGATTTCCTTTCTGACGATACTGGCACAATTCATTGCTCACCCCTTGGCAAAGAACGCTTTCCTGCTATTTTTTTCCTGCGAGTTTGCGGCGCAGCCTCGGGGTGTCCTTTGTGGCTGCTGTCCACAGCGGCATCGCCCGTGAGGCGTACGAATATGTCTTCCAGACTGAGCCGCTTCTGTGTCATGCCGATGATCTTGAAGCCCTCCGTCACCGCCCAGTCGAAGATGCGCTCACCGTCGATGTGGGACTTGCCGGGCACGGAAAACCCGCACCGCACCGCACCGTCCCCTGCGTCTTCCACGGCACCCACCTTCACGCGTACCCCCAGGGCTGCCAAGCGTTTTTTCAGGGACGCCGCATCCGCGCCTTTCAATCGCAGTTCCCACTCCTGTCCGCCCTTGAGCGTCCCGGCAATTTCGTCGGTGGTGCCCTGTGCGGCGATGCGGCCTTCATTCAGTATCAGCACCCGGGAGCAGACCGCCTCCACTTCCTGCAAAATGTGGGTAGACAAAATCACCGTCTTCCGTTTGCCCAGCTCGGTGATGAGCGCCCGGATTTCGATAATCTGGTTTGGGTCCAGGCCTGTGGTGGGTTCATCCAGAATCAGTATCGGCGGGTCGTGGAGGATCGCCTGAGCCAGCCCCACCCGCTGCTTGTAGCCCTTTGACAGGGTTTCGATTTTCCGCCCTGCCATGTGTACGATCCCACAGGCTTCCGAAGCTCTGGCGATGGCTTCTCGGCACGGCTTTCCGGTGATTCTCCGGCCATCCGACGCGAAGGTCAGGTACTCCTTCACCGTGAGATCCCCATATAAGGGTACACTTTCCGGCAAATACCCGATGAGACGCTTCACCTTCTTCGGTTCATCCTCCACGGAAAGACCGTTCACCAGCACTTTTCCCGCGCTGGGATAGTGGTAGCCGGTGAGCATCTTCATTATCGTCGTCTTTCCAGCGCCGTTTGGCCCCAAAAAGCCCAGCACCTGATCCTGTTCCACAAAAAATGAGACATCCTTCACCGCTTGCACGGCGCCATACAGTTTGCTCACGTTTTGTACTTCAATCATTGACCTACCACCTCCAGGGAAACGTTGGGTAACTTGACGCTAATCAGCGCTTCCCTTTGCAAATTCGCTTGAAACAGGGGAGGCTGCACCCCCTAGTTGCGCCTCCTCGTGAGTCTACGATTTATTTTAACATTGCTGCCAAACATTTACGCATCGAAAATACAGGTAAATTGGAACACCTCAAAAAACTGAAGTTTTTAGAAGCGCCCTTCCAAAAGCGCCGCATATTCCCGAAGCGCACCTTCCATTTTACCGGATAGCACTTGTTTTGTCAATACCTTTCCTAACTGCACGCCCTCTTGGTCAAA
>JAITMZ010000204.1 GCA_031290725.1 Spirochaetaceae bacterium | reverse complement strand
ACGCTGCCGTCCTGCTGCTTTTTCACCTGCATGGCGTTAAAAGGCAGCGGTAAAAACGCGGGGCCGGTTTTCCTGAGCGCTTCTTTTACGCACCAGCGGGCCGCAAAATGCTGGCAGGGAAACGCGGCGGTGGCGCAGTAGGCGATTTCTTCCCCGGTAAAATGCTCCTGGTAAAACGGCTCCGTCCAGTAATCTTCGGCAACGGGAAAGACGGAAATATCCTGAATGTCTATGCCGCAGGAAACGGTTCCGGATATGCTTGCGGGCGGGGCGTGAGGCAAAGGCGCGACGTGCGACCCGGGCGCCGCCGCTACGGGAACGGGCGGAGGAAGCGGTTCCGCGCCGTTCTGTTCCACAATTGTCGGAACATCCGTGCCTTCAAGATACGAGACAAGCTCGCCAAAGGTCTTTATCCCGGCACAGTTGATTTTTTGTTTGTATATCTTTTTTACCATGTTTGACAGGATTACCGTGCCCGCCGAACTCCTGAACTTTTGAATATCCAGGGAGAACGCGCCTGAAATCTCGCTTTCCGGAATATTCAGTGTTTTGGCTATGGCGGCCTTGAGTTTTGCTTGAGCGTCCATGTTTACCATCCCTCCATACAAATAGTACACACTAATTGCACATCGCCGCTGCGGTCGATTGTCTGTACCAGATAATGCTCCATTCCGGTCAGCTCATCGATGTCCCGGTAACACTTTGAACAAACCGGCAGTTCTTTTTCCGCCTCGGCGGCTTCGATCTTGCTGGTTTCCTGTGCAGCAGCGCACCCAGCCTCCGGGAGACTGTCCGGGAGGAGCAGGCGTTCGTGGGAACAGAGGCGGTCTTTCAAATCGTTCAGGAACGCGGCGGCGGTCATCCCATCGGTTACGCGGTGGTCGAAGGCCAGAACCAGGGGATAGGCGTCGCCCCGGGGGTTTTCGCCCCCAATCCCCAGAATTGCGGATTGCCGGTAATTCAGCAGCGGATTAAAAAGCCAGCATCCCGTGGAGGATAAATCGCTAATCGTGAAAGCGCCGCCCGCCAAATCCTCCGGGGACAGAGCGTTTGAAACATATTTTTCGATAAAAGCATCTTTCGCTTGGATGATTTCATCCAGGCTCATGCGGGCGCAGTGATGAAACACCGGGACTTTGAGGCCCTTGTCGATACAAAGAGCATAGCCGATATGGGTTTCCGGGTATTGATACAGTCCGCCGTCATCGTAAACCGACTGCAACTCCGGGTACTTTTGCAGCAGCCGGGACACCTCAAAAATAATCCGGGCGGAAAACTGTTTGGCAAGCCGCAGGTCATTGGCCGCTTTTTTGAACAACCCGTTGGTGGGAACCAGCACGGACACCTGACTGACCAGGGCGCCCGCGTTGGCGTCACGCAAAAAGGCAATCTCGGATTTCTTGCTTTTGCTCAAAGTCCGTTGCGGCATTCCTTTCACGGGCGCGGCGTCCCGGTTTTCAGGAGGCGCGGCAACGGGTGTTTCCTGCTGTAGTTTCGCCAGCACATCCTCAACGCGCACCAATCCGCTCAGCCCCAATTCGGCGGCGCTTATTCCCTTGGAAGAGAGCAATCCCGCCGCGGCTTTGGTGAGCCGCAATTCCTGAGATGCTTCCGCTGCCGGAGGCATCACCGGAGGAGGTGTTGTTTTTTGTGCGGCAGCGGCAGGACGCGCCTGGTATGCGGCAAAATCCGCCGTATCCTGTGCCACCAGAGCCAGAACCGTCCCGTTGGGAACTTCCTGACCCGCCTCCACCAGAAAATGCACGAACCCGGCGGCAGGCGTACTCAGATTGAGCGTTGCCTTGCTGGTTTCGATGCAGACAATATCCGCCCCCGCTTCAACCGGGGACATATCCTCCGCCAGCAGTTCGGTAACCAGCACCGAGTCGTCATTGACGTCATTAACCGGGACACAGATTTCAGTAACGCTATTCATGGCTGAACATCTCCTTTATGCGGTTGAGTACCTTGTCAGGATTAGGCAGGGCCTGCGCTTCCAGCGGCCCGGAGCAGGGTATGGGGTATTCCGGCAGGGACACCCGGCGGACAGCGCGCAGGAGCGATGGGTCATACTCGGTAAGCCGGGCGATGACTTCGCTGCCCCAGGCGGCAAATGAATAGCCTTCCTCTATTATCAGCAGCAAACCCGATTGTTTCAGGGAATCGACGACCGCGCGGATGTCCAGCGGATACAAGCGGACCGGGCAGATTATCTCCGAGACGATTTCTTCCCGGTCAAAGGCAAGGGCCTGGGCTTTTTCAGCGCAGGCCAGGCTGCCGCCGTAGCACAGAAGCGTGATATCGGGAGGCGATTCCGGGCGCACCCGCACCGTGGGCCAGGTTTCATCGGAGTGTTCCAGCATAAAACCCGGTTCCGTTTCGGAACTCAGATGCCGCGCATAGAGGAGTTTGTTTTCAAAAACCAGCGCCGGGCCCTCGATTTCCCGGAACAGGGTGTCATACAAATCCGCCGGATTATACCGGTGATTCACGGACAGGACGATGGTGTGCGGGATTCCCAGAAAGTGCTTTTCCAGAGACTGGCTGTGGGTGGGCCCGTACCCGCGCCCGCCGCCCATGGGAGAGCGGACGATGAGGGGATTCTGCACCTGATGGTTATACATACCCGGAAATTTGGCCGCGTGGTTCAGGATTTGGTCAAAGGCAAGGGGCATAAAATCGCCGAACATGATTTCACAGACCGGAATCATGCCGTGCAGGGACAGCCCGTTCCCGATGCCCACAATGGCCGCTTCGCTGATGCTCGTCCCCCAAACCCGGTCAGGGTAGGCGCTTGACAATCCCCTGGTTACCTTAAAAGCGCCGCCGTAGGGGTCGCAAATATCTTCGCCGATCATGACGATGCGCTCGTTTTGCCCCATGTTCTGAGCAAAACAGTCCCGGAGCAGCTCGTTCAGCCTGCGCTTCTCCGTATATTCCGGGCGGTGCCAGGCAAGGGGCCCTACCTCAGTGGGAATCGCCTTGGGCAGCTCCGGGTAGGGCGCCGCCAGAGCCGTTTCTACCGCGGCATCAATCCTTTTCAGGGCGGCCTGTTCGTATTCGCCATATACGGTGGGTTCCTCCCGCTGAAACCGCGAAAGCGCATCCCGTTCCCAAAATTGCGCCACCAGTTCTTTGGGCCGGTCATCGTCTCCCTTGGAATGGGCCATGAGCCGGTCTGTTTGTATG
>JAITMZ010000151.1 GCA_031290725.1 Spirochaetaceae bacterium | reverse complement strand
ATGCGGAGGGCGCCTTTCAGAGCGGCGATCTCGTTAAAAAACTTGATGGACCGTGGTTTCACGCCCTGCCGGACGAGATACTGCACCACCGTTACCAAGGATCCCCCGGTGGCGTTCATGGGATCCGCGAAGACCAGATCCTTGCCGTCCAGTTCCTCCAGGTTAAAAAAGGATTTGTCCAGATCCAGGATGTATTCCATGTTTGACTCGCTCTTGGTATCGTTCCGGGAGATTTTGAACAGGGCGAAGGGCGTCACGTAACCGTGGGACGAGTATTCCTCAATTTCCTTGGAGAATATCATGGACGGGAGCAGGGCGCCCCGGAGCATGACGCACATCACCGTGTTTTCAATCCGGTGGTCGATGTCCGGAATTTTGTGCACCGAGTAGTTCTGCACGGGGATGGTCACCGGAGTCTTCACCACCAGATAATTTTTGTTGTCCGAATGGTCCCCGGTGAAGGCCAAACGGAAGAGCATCTCGTAGGCCCGCTGGCTGTAGTACACAAACTCGTGGTGGTCAGTGCGGATGTCCCGGAGCTTGGCGATAACCCGGGAAGCCTCGGCATGGTTCGCTTCACCGGTCTCGAAGGAAAACACCTTGATGTGCCCCATCTCGGCGCAGATGCTCTGCATCAGGTGGCCCATCTCATTGAACAGGGCGATGATCTTTCGCTCCTCCGTGGATAACGCAGATGAAACCCCGCCCTCAGACAATATTCTGAAGGAGGCGAAGGCCTTTGTGTAGAGAGCGTCCATCTGAGCCAGATACTTCTGGTCCGGCTCGGTGAGGTATCCGTCCAGGTCAGCCGCATTTAATATAACCTTTGAGTTCATATATCATTCTCCTTGCACAACGCTGATTAACTCGAGGCTAATCAGTGCTTCTTTTGTTTTGTAGATTATAGTTTATCACCTTTTCCACACCGATGCAACTGGGCGGTCCGTGCCCCGGCAGAATTGTCAGCGTGTCATCCTTGGTCAGAATTTTCCGTTTGAGATTGTCCGCCAGGGTTTGCTCGGCGTATTTACTCGCGGTCTTGCCGATGGTACCCGATGTGAGCACATCCCCGGTAAACAACACACTGCCAATTTTATACACCATCCCGCTGAAAGAATGCCCCGGCACCGACCAGTAATTCACCTCTAGCCCGGCGACGCGGATCACCCCGTCGTTCCGAAGGACCACCGCATAGGAGGGGGCCACCTCGTAGTCCGCCGTGTATACCCTGGTGTCGTAGACCTTCAAAAGGGTTTTCACACCCCGGGTGTGTCCCCGGTGGTTGTGGGTCACCAGAATGCCTGCCAGGCGGTAGGGAACGCTTTCGATCTGTTCCAATATAGCCGAGCTGATCTTGCAGGGATCCACGATCAGGGCCTGCATGGTATCCTCGTTGGTAACCAGATAGCAGTTGGAAAAACTTTCGGTGTTTATGTGAAAATAGATTTTCATCGCCTTTTTTCCTCCACCAGTCCATGGGCGCCTTTGGTGTTGGTCTGCTTGAATACCACCCCGTTTTGGTTCAGTCCGGTGAAATCCACATTCAGGATATTGCTGTTGATAAAGGTGGTGTGGAACAGTCCTGCCCGGATGAAGCGGGAATTGTACAGGTCGCAGTCGTTAAACGAGGACTGGCTCCCCTGAACGCCGCAGAAATTATTGTACACCAGATCGGAGCCGGTAAAGAGAACCCGCTTGAAGATGCCGCAGCCGAAGGAAACAAACCGGATGTTTGACCGCTCAAAGGTGCAATCGGTAAAGGAAGTAAAATCGAACATCGACATGCGGGAACGGATTTCTTCGGCCTTCACGTTTTCCCACCGGCAGTGCTGAAAGGAGCATCCGTAAAAACGCTTGCCTGACAGGTCCATGCCGGAAAATTTCAATCCCCCGGCGTTGACCCCGATGATGGTTTCGGTGGTCATAATATAGGAAAGAATCGCGGACACTACGGTTTCCCGTTCCGCCTCCGGGGTGTGGAACAGGCAGAAATCAAAGGTCTTGCCGGGTACGAAGAGGGCCAATTTTCCGCACTCCGGGTACCGACAATTTACCGCATGAAACATAATCTATCATACCGTATTTTTTTTGGATGGTCAAGGCCCCCCAAATCAACAACCAGCAATTCGCAATTCAACCGCAAAGTCGAAAAAGTCGAAGAGGTTTAAAAAGTTTTTAGGGGGTAAATCACTACTCGAAGACTTGACGAAAAATAAAGAATGTGGGATACTGGGGAGTATCATAATTCTATGGAGGAATATATGGCTCAATTAAAAGGAAGCAAAACCGAAGCGGCGTTGAAAGCAGCGTTCGCCGGTGAATCGCAAGCGCGGAACAAGTATACCTATTTCGCGTCTAAAGCGCGGAAAGACGGCTACGTACAGATCGCCGGCCTTTTTGAAGAAACCGCCGGCCAGGAGAAGGAACATGCGGAAATCTGGTTCAAACTGTTGGGGGGTATCGGCGGCACCGCAGAAAATCTGGTGGAAGCCGCAGCCGGGGAAAACTACGAGTGGACGGATATGTACCCCGGCTTTGCCAAGACCGCCAAAGAGGAGGGGTTCGACGATATCGCCAAACTCTTCACCCAGGTGGCGGCAGTCGAAAAGACCCACGAGGAACGCTACAAAAAACTTCTGGCCAACGTGAAGGGCAATCTGGTCTTCTCCAGGGACAAGGACGTGATCTGGCAGTGTTCTAATTGCGGGCACATTGTGATTGGAAAAAAAGCCCCGGAAATATGCCCGGTGTGTACCCACCCCCAGGCCTACTTCCAGATCAAGGCGGAAAACTACTAAAAAAACGCCCAGAAATAACCTGACACGAGTGCCAGGTTATTTCCTCCACGTTCCTTAACTGACCACGTTGCCGCAGTTCCCCGTGGTAAGCTTGTCCAGCAGGTTCTTCACCGACATATCCCCCATCACTTTGAGGGCTTCGTAGGTGGTGGCCCCCGCATGGGGTAGCAGAATGCAGTTGGGTAGCTGACGGAGCGGGCTGTCCCGCATAAGCCCCACGGACACGTCCAGTCCCGCTGCGGTGATTTCTCCGCTCCGCAAGGCATCGTACAGGGCAGCCTCGTCGATGATCCCTCCCCGGGCGGTGTTCACGATGATCGCGGTTTTCTTCATCTTTTTGAATTGCTCCACGCTGATCATATTTTTTGTTTCCGCTGTGAGGGGTGAGTGGATGGTGATGAAATCCGACTCCAACAGGAGCGTGTCCATATCCACGTACTTTCCGCCGTAGGTCTTCACGTATATCTCATCGGGATACATATCGTTGCAAAGTATCCGCATGTCAAATCCGTGAGCCCGCCGGATCACCCCTTTCCCCACGCGCCCAGTACCGACGACTCCCAGGGTTTTGTGGTACATTTCCGTTCCCGTGAGCCGGGTGGTGGTTCCCGCGCGAATCAAAGCGTCCATGTGGGGGATTTTCCGGGCCGCCGCCAGCATCAGGGCGACGGCCAGGTCGGCCACGGATTCGTTGTTCGCCCCGGGGGTGTTGG
>JAITMZ010000105.1 GCA_031290725.1 Spirochaetaceae bacterium | reverse complement strand
GAGGCCAAGCACCTGGCGGACGCGGCGCTTCGGGCGGCCCTGAGCGACCTGCTGGAGCGGGGCCTCCTGCTTGCGCCCCGGACTGCGGAGGATGCGGTGGCCATGGGCTTTCACCTGATTGACAACACCCGTACCCCGACGACGGTGGTGAGCGAGGCAGTGGACATCGACGAGATAACGAACGGCACGTTTCCCGGCAGCCACACCCACATCGTACGCTACCACATCGAGGGGCACCCGCATCGAGCCAAAGCGCCCTACCATCTGGCTGTGTTTCAGGTCTATATCAAAGGCGCGGGCGACCCCGAACCCATCCTGAACAGCGAGCGCGGCTGGTCTAAGGACTACATCAGTATGACCGAGCCCTTCGAGCTGCGCCACGAGCCGGGGGACGTGGGCAAAACCGCCTACTACCGGGCCCACTGGGAGACCTCCGGCGGCGTCAAAGGCCCCTGGGCCATGGCCAGCGCCGAGGTACCGTAAGTGAGGAAATTCGGAGCCTGAGCCTGTCGAAGGCCTGCGTCTCCGTGTGTTAGTTTTGGCTTTAAGCCCCCGCCACCAAACTTTGTCGTGGCAGACAGCCGCACGTTGTGCGGTTCCGGTTTGGGGCGGGGCTTACAGTATAGATGAAACCCGTGGAGGTTTCAAGGGTTTGCCAAAAACCATTGGAGGTTATTATGGCAAAGAAAAATGTTCTTTTCGTGGGAATGTTGGCGCTGGCGCTGGTGTTCGGAATGGTGCTGGCGGGGTGCTCAAACGGCGATGACGGCGGCGGCGACCCGGCGCCCGTGGGCTTTCCCTTTGCCCAGAAACAGTTGGAGAGAAGCGGTGAAAAAATTGCAAACACCGGCGTAACAGCGGGCACATTCGGCCCCCTCGTGGACGGCACGGCGCCTTTTACCTATACTCTGGTTTCCGGCGAGGGGGATACCAACAATACCTCGTTTGTGATTGCCGGAGACAGCCTCAAGATCGGCAGTTCCCCGTTGACTTCCATAACCAAAGTATATAGCGTGCGGGTGCAGGTGAGCGACAGCGCAGTACCGCCCAAGACCTTTGCCCGGCCCTGCACCGTTGCGGTAACAACGCCCCTCCTGACTGCGGCAATAATCAACGGGGGAGAGCTTTCCACTTTCATCTCAACAAACTGCATGGGCGGGACTGCGGATATCCCCGTGGTTCTGAAGTTCAGCGGTGCAATCACCGAGGCAAACCTGCATAGTGTACGCGCGGCAGTGAACAGCGCCAGCACCTACGTCATCTGGGACTTGAGCGAGGTAACCGGCCTGTCCGCCAACCAGATAGGCGGCACGATTACCGATGACCGGAACCCGGAAAACACCGGCAGGGACAAGATAAAAGGCATCATTCTGCCTGCGGGCCTCACCACCATCGGCGACGTGGCGTTCGAAAATTGCACCGCCCTGACGAGCATCATCCTGCCGGCGGGCCTCACCACCATCGGCAACGTGGCGTTCGAAAATTGCACCGTCCTGACGAGCATCATCCTGCCTGCGGGCCTCACCACCATCGGCGGTGAGACGTTCTATGGCTGCACTACCCTGGCGACCCTCATCCTGCCGGCGGGCCTCACCACCATCGGCAACGCGGCGTTCTCTAGGTGCACTGCCCTGACGAGCATCACCCTGCCGTCGAGCCTCACCAACATCAGCAGTAGCGCGTTCTATAACTGCGCCGCCCTGGCGAGCATCACTCTGCCGGCGGGCATCACCAGCATCGGCAGTGATGCGTTCCGGTACTGCACCACCTTGGCGAGCATCACTCTGCCGGCGAACCTCACCAGCATCGGCGGCAATGCGTTCAATGGCTGCACCATTCTTCAGACCGTTGTGTTTGGAGGAACCGGCGTTGCCATCAACAATAACGAAACATTCCCCTATGCATCCTCTAGCGGCACCAGCCTGAAGACGGCGTATGAGGCGACCAATGCACCACGGACAGGTACCTACACGCGAACCACCACGGGGAACGATGCGGGTAGTTGGTCGCGGCAATCATAGCGGCACTTGCGGCGCGGCGAGTATTCCGCGCCAAAGCCTTCTATGCCCGGCTAGTGCGGCGTTGCCGTAGGCGCGGGCGGGCGGTCTCCGGCAACGGGGGCCGCTTTTGTGTATGCGCGGGGGTGAGTGTGGCTACCGACCAGCCAACCATTGCGCATGGGCGCGGTTGCTCCGGTGCTGTTCGGAATTTTGGCCTACCGGAACCTGCCGGTAAGCCTGCTGCCGGAAACGGCGGTGGCGGCAGAAGTGAGTGAGAAGGCGGGGGATTTCGGAGGCTTCGCCTTCATTGTTTGGGTTTGCTCCCCTTGCGCATTCCGCCCTTCTCTGCTATACTGTCCCCATGAACAAGTCCACAACCTACACCGCCCGGGCCGCCCGCCTTGCCGCTTGGCTTCACGGTCACGGCGTTGCGGCGGCGGTCTTTTATGACGCCGAGGGGCACCGCGATTCATCGGTGCGCTATTTTACCGGCCACCCCAGCGATGCCCTGGTGGTGATCGCTGCGGACAGCGCCGGTTCGCCCTGCACCCTGTTGTGCCCCTGGGATGTGAACCTGGCCGCAAAAATTGCCCGGGCGGACGTGGTGCTGCCCTTCACCGATTATCGCAGCGACCCGGTACCCGCGCTCAAGGCCGCATTGGAAAAACTGAACATCCCCGGCGATGCGAATATCGACCTCCCGCCTGCCACGACCTACCCAGACTACCGCCGCATGACTGCGGAGCTGGCCCCCCGGCCTCTGCTGTGCCGCGGAGAAGGAGGCGCCCATCAGGAAGCCATCAGGATGCGCGCGGTGAAGGACGCCGCAGAGATCGCCGCCCTCCGCGAAGCCGCCCGGATCGCCGACGAGCTGGCCGGTCTGGTGACGGAGGGCGTACGCCGGGGCAGCATCGTCAGCGAAATCGACGCGGCACTGCTCATCGAACGGGAGAGCCGTCTGCGGGGTGCCGACGGGCCGTCTTTCGACACCCTGGCCGCCGGGCCGGAGCGCAGTTTTGGCATCCACTGTTTCCCGTCCTACACCGCCGGCCCCTTCGCGTCGCCCGGCATGTCGATTTTGGACTTCGGTGTGTGCTGGCAGGGTTATCGCAGCGACATAACCCTCACTTTTTTGCGGGGCACCCTGTCGGCGGCACAGGAAGAACTGGCGATACTGGTGGAACGAGCATATCACGCCGCCCTGGGGTTATACAAAAGCGGACTGCCTGTGTACCAAGCCGCCCAAGAGGCCCAGCGCATCTTCGGGGAAGCCGGCCGGAAGATGCCTCACGGACTGGGTCACGGGGTTGGGCTGGACATCCACGAATATCCCCGGGTGCGGGAAAGCGCCGGGCCGGAAGAGGTCTTTGCGCCGGGCATGATAGTCACCCTGGAACCCGGCCTGTACGACCCGGCCCTGGGCGGCTGCCGCTGGGAGAACGACGTACTGATCACGGACGGCGGGAACCAGGTGCTCACCCGGTCACAAATTGTGCGCCTGGAATTCCGCGCCTACTATAAGCGCTGAACAGTGGCTTGGGCAGGTTGGCGGCGGCAGCATTGGTCCCGTTGTGGCTCTGAGGTTCGGCAAGTATTTCTCGATTCAGTCGGGCGCAAACTTCAACATCAATTTTACATGTCCCAGCAAGCTCCAATATACCTATCTACAAGCTCCGGTGCTGATGAGAGAGGACTGGCACTTGCCCGAGTCCCTGTTCGCGGGTCATCCATTCGTCCGGGTGTTTACCCCCACTAGTGTCTTTGGCGGCCTTGCTTTTAACGTTCCCATAAGTGCGTCGAAGAAAATCTTGTTTACAGAAACAGGCTACTTTCCCGAGCAAACGGCAACGGTGACGATTCCCATGAGCTGCATAGTCGGCATCGGGTGGAAACTAGAGCCTGTTGATACTAATGCTGAATGGTAATAAAGTAAACACATGAAATTAACAGAAACTAATTTTGCTAAAATATCAGGGTTGCTGCCGATCCAGCGGGGCAACGTTAAACACAAAAACCTGCTGTTTTTGAACGCGGTTTTGTATGTGATCGAAAACGGATGCAAGTGGAGGAGCCTGCCGAAAGAATACGGCAACTGGAACTCGATATACAAGAAGGCGAACAGATGGGCAAAACAAGGGGTTTTGGAGCGGATTTTCATCGCTTTGCAGAAAGAACAAATCATTCACATAAAAATTGAGCACGTGTCCCTAGACAGCACCAGCATCAAAGTCCACCCCGACGCGCACGGGGCTTTAAAAAAAACGGGAAACAATCTATCGGAAAATCCCGCGGCGGGTGGAACACAAAGCTTCATGTGGTTGCCGCGCATGATAAGGTCGCTGTAGGCTTTATGCTTTCAGGCGGCGAGGCTGGCGACGCGCCAAAAGGCCGCGAACTTCTCGAACGGATTGGACACACAAAAGAACCCGTGGCATTGCTCATGGACAGTTTATTTGTTTCGACACGGAAAACCTCATGCTTTATGAAGCATTATGTAAAGAAGGTGTATCAGATTTCGCTCGACACGCTCCGTGGGGATGCGTAAATAGTTCGGGTATTAAAAACTGATAAAATTATCGGGGGAAAACCATGTGGTTTAAAAAATTTATGGGGGGAAAATATTATTTGTCTCCAATGATACTCCGTGTCCCCTGTGCCCTGCTCGAAACATCGCCCCGCCCAGTGGGGCTCGTTGCCCATGTACCATGGGACATTTTCTTTAGTATTGCCCACGGAGGACACAGGCCTTCGACAAGATCAGGCACCGGCTGGTTGCTTCGGTTGCTGATCCTGTCGAAGCACCGTGTCCCCCGCGCCTCCGTGTGGGGAATCTTCCCCACTGTTGCGTTCATTGCGTGGATGGTGTATACTTTGGGTATGAGTATTGAAAAAATTCGCGCCTACTTTCAGGCGGACAAGTACCTGACGCTCACCGGCGTGAGCATAGATGTGGCGGAACAGGATTATGCGGTGTGCAGTCTGGAGATCGCGGACAAGCATCTGAATGCGGGGGGTAAGGTCCAGGGCGGGGCAATCTATACCCTGGCGGACTCGGCTTTTGGGGTGGCCGCCAACTTCGGGCACCTGGACCGGGGTGACAGGAAAATCACGGTGAGCCAAAGCGCCGGTATTTCGTATTTTCGACCGCCCAAGTGTAAACGGCTCATTGCTACGGCGAAGAAGTTGTCGGCAGGCAGGCGCGTGTCTGTCTACAACGTGGAGCTGGAAGACGAACTGGGCACCAAAGTAGCGATTATGACGATCAACGGATACACGGTAGATTTAGCGGTGTCAGGATGACCGCAAATTGGGCAAAAACAGGACAATCTGAGGGCAAAAACTCATGGCAAACGGGAGCAGGCATGGCTTCTTTGGTGTAATCCTCCATCTTGCAGTTTGTGACGGCGCAGGTGGTGAACATCTGGGCGCTGAAGGAAAGTTACCTTAAAATGACCGGAAGCCCATCGTGCCTCCCCGGCAGCCTAGCCCACACAAAACGTCAGACGATTGTTCTCAAACATAAAAAATCATCAGATGATTTCGTCCAGCCCCCAAAAACGTCAGACGAATTTACCCAGACGCATAAAAACGTCAGACGATTGTATTTCGCCCGCACTTTTTTTCTCGCCAGCACCAATTTTCCACTGCGCTTCTAATAAGTTGACACTGTGGTAGGCTTCATCCCTTGTCGGCATTTTTCGCCGCCCGCTACCTTGCAAAGGCGCAAGAAGTGGAACACCGGACGTTTGAAGTTTTCCAAACTTGCGGTACTATTTTCCCGAACTTGCGGTAGTATTTTCCCAAACTTCCGGTACTATTTTCTCAGACTTACGCTACTCTCGACTATGACATACTGATGTTGAAACGGAGAATCCGGGGAGACGTTACTTTAGTAATTCATATTCAAACAACTTCGGCGGGAGTACTTATGGGTTCTGCGGAGGCGGGCTGCGCCTGTGCGGGGTGGCAGGGGGAAAAGCGGGTTGAAAATATTTTCCCCAATGTAAATGTTAAATTTTATTAAGTGTATTATCTGGTTCTTTTCCAGCAATAACTTTTTTAATATTTGCAATAAAAAAAGCATATCTTTTTTTATGAAATTTAAGGCCGTCCGGCATTCCTGCTGTATGAGGAGTTAGTATAACATTATCAAGCTCGCGGAGTTCGCTGTCAATTGCTAACGGCTCTTTTTCAAATACATCGAGTCCAGCGCCTGCAATATCGCCATTTTTTAGCGCGGCTATTAATGCTTTTTCATCAATAATAGGACCTCGGGCTGTATTAAT
>JAITMZ010000054.1 GCA_031290725.1 Spirochaetaceae bacterium | reverse complement strand
GTCGGTGAAAAAGCTGCTGGGGGAGTTCAGAAAACTGGCGGAAGCGGGCGAAAAAGCCCAGGAAAAGGCCGAATCTGACCGGACCGGGGACGAACAAAAGGCGCTCACCCGGTGGCGCTCCTTCGTGACCCAGTTCAACAAGCCCCTCAAGGAGGGCCTGTATTCCGATTGGGGAAATCGGGACGAACTTATCGAGATTATCCGTTTCAAAAGCACCGCCGGCGAAGGTTCCGGCGACAATTGGACCGGCCTGGCGGAGTATGTGCAGCGCATGCGGACCGGGCAAAAATCCGTCTACTACATCGCCGGCAGCGACGAATCCACCCTCCGCAGCTCGCCCCTCCTGGAGGCCTACAAAGTCAAAAACTTCGAGGTGCTCATCCTTCCGGACGAAATCGACGACATCGTCATCGGTTCCTATGGAAAGTACAAGGACTTTGATCTCAAGCCGGTGAACCGCGCCGGTACCGACGACGAACTGGGGATTGACAAAAAGGACGGGGAAGCACAGGAAAAAAATGCCCAACCGGTGATAGATAAACTCAAAACCGCCCTGGGGGAGCGGGTGAAGGACGTACGGTTTTCCCGGCGCCTGTCCGAGTCCCCGGCGTGCATCGTCCTGGACGAAAATGACCCGTCGGTACAGATGGAGCGCATGATGAAGGCCATGGGTCAGCCCGACATCCCGGAGGTCAAGTTGATTTTGGAGGTCAACGCGGGACACCCGTTGGTGGCGTCCCTGAAAGGCGCTGAAAATAAGGCCCACATCGAGGACGTGGCGCAAGTTTTGTTGGGCCAGGCGCTTCTGGTGGAGGGCCGGGAACTGAAGGACTCTGCGGATTTCGTGAAACGCCTGAACCGACTGCTCCAGGGGGTTTGATTGGGGGTGCTTCCGGATGGCCCGCCGCCGCTCTTGGGGCCGTACACCCGGGTCTTTCAGGCCGACCCTGCATTTGCCGGCCACCTGGAGCGGGAGCTGGGGGTCTGGGAGGAACGGGGTGGTCTGTATTTTGCCGAATCGCCGCCCCATCCGGTGTTTTGGCACCGAAACCTCTGGGAAGCGCCCTTCATCGCCCAATTCGACTCCATCTCCGGTGCCGCAAAGATACTGCGGGACATTCAGCGAAACTGGGCGCCCATCCTGTGGACCCAATTCCGCAGGGGCGCTCTGATCGCCCAAAAACTTCCCCCCATCTCCCGAAAACCCCGGCCATTCCCCTGGGTCATCCCGGACACACCCATGGGTGCCTGGACATTGCTGGACCACCGCACCCTGGCCGTGTCCGCGGATTGTACCAGCCCATTCCCGGCCGGGGTGATTGACTTCCCTGAGGATCACCACGGACCGCCGAGCCGGGCTTACCTGAAACTCTGGGAGGCCCTGGTTCTGGCGGGAAGTTTCCCTGCCGCGGGTGAGCGCTGCTTCGACGCGGGGGCAAGTCCCGGCGGCTGGACCTGGACGCTGGCCAACCTGGGCGCGTCGGTTGTGGCCTGTGACCGCACGCCCCTGGACGCCCGGATCGCCGCGCTCCCCGGAGTGACCTTCGTCAAGCACGACGCTTTTACCCTGAATCCCCAGGACATCGGCCCCATAGATTGGCTTTTTTGTGACGCCGCCTGCTATCCCCAACGGCTTCTGGGGTGGATCGAAAAATGGCTCGCCTCGGGGCTATGCAAACGCTTCGTGTGCACGATAAAAATGCAGGGCAGCCTTGACGGGACGGGGGCTAACACCGTAGACTTCGACACGCCGCGCCGGTTTGCCGCCCTTCCCGGCGGACGGGTAGTACACCTGTATCACAACAAGCACGAGTTGACGTGGCTGGGATTTTGACACACGGGATTCAGCGCCCTCCGCCGACTACCCTCAACCACCATCCAAACACAACTGCCCGCGCGATTTTTCGGCTTTTTGGTAGAGATTCAGCCGGAAATTTCGGGGGGGGCTAGTCTGCCGTGGAACCGCCGTCCACCGGGAGCGCTACGCCGTTAAGGTATGCCCCTTCGTCCGACGCCAGGAACAGGGCCGCGTTGGCTACGTCCAGGGCGGTGCAAAGCCGCGCCAGGGGCACTTCGCCCAGACGCTCGGCCCTGCGGTCAGGGTTCTTAAATAATTCCTGGATAAGCGGCGTGTCCACCGTGGAGGGGCACAGGCAGTTGCTGCGAATGTTCGCTGCGGCATGGCGCACCGCCACGGTCTTGGTGAGCAGCGTGACGGCGCCCTTGGTCACGGTGTAGGCCTCGGTGGTGTATTTGTGCCCGATAAGGCCGCATTGGCTGGACATGTTGATAATCGACCCGCCCCCGCCGCGCTTCATCATGGGCAGAAAGTGCTTGCACCCCAGGAAGGGGCCTTTCACGTTCACCGCGAGCATACGATCCAGGCTTTCCACCTGCATTTCCTCGATGGATTCCCGGATATTGATACCGGCGTTATTCACCAGGATGTCCAGGCGTCCGGCGATGCGATCCACGTCCTTCACCGCCGACACCCAGGACAACTCGTTGGACACGTCCAGGGGGATATAGTAAGCATGGCCGCCGCCGGATACGATCTCCGACACCACTGCATTGCCGTCCTGGAAATCCGCCACAAAAACCGTGGCCCCTTCTTCAGCGAAACGCTTGGCGATCGCCGCGCCCAAGCCCTGTGCCGCACCGGTCACCAGGGCAACCTTTTTCTGCAATCTCATGGCATACCTCGATTATTTTCGCACCTGTATCTTGGCTAACTTCTCGTAGTGCTTGGCGATGGCGCTGTGATCGCTCGGGCCGTCGCCGTCCGCCTTCAGGGCCTGGAGCGTTTCCATCACCGATGCGGTGAGGGGGATGGGCACATTCAGGCTGTGGGCCGTGTCCAGGGCGTTCTGCAAATCCTTGATGTGCAGGTCGATGCGGAAGCCCGGCTTGAAATTGCCCTCCAGGATCATGGGAATTTTCGCGTTCATCACGGTGCTGCCCGCCAGGCCGCCCTTGATCGCGTCAAAAACCGCCTGGGGGTTCACCCCTGCCTTGGTGGACAGCACAAAAGCCTCGGACACCGCAGCGATGTTCAGCGCCACGATGATCTGGTTTGCCAGCTTCGTGGTATTTCCCGCGCCCACGCCCCCCACGAGGATCACCGACGCCCCCAGTTTGTCCAGCACGGGCTTCACCTTGTCGAAGGTGGCTTGGTCGCCGCCCACCATGATCGCCAGGGTTCCGTCAACCGCCTTGGGTTCGCCCCCGGAGACCGGCGCGTCCAGGAAGGGGATGCCCTTGGCTTTGAGCGCCGCGCCCACTTCCTGGGAAGCGGCGGGGGCGATGGAACTCATGTCCACCACGATAGACCCCGGTTTGATGCCCTCCAGCACCCCGTCCTTGCCCAAAATCGCTTCTTTCACGTGGGGCGAGTTGGGGAGCATGGTGATCACCAGGTCGCTTTTGCTGGCGGTATCCCTGTTGGAGGAACCCGCCGCAGCGCCGGCGGCCACCACATCATCCAGGGGGGCGAACTTGTCATAGACAACCAACTTGTGCCCTGCCTTGAGCAGGTTCTTTGCCATGGGCCGTCCCATGATGCCCAGCCCGATAAATCCAATGTTCATTTTTTCTCCTTGATCGTTATTTGAGCGTCTTTTTGACCGCTTGGTATACATCTTCAGTCGAGATGCCGTATTCCTTGAGCAATTCCTCATAGCCGTGGGCGGATTGGCCGAAGCGGTCGTCAATGGCCACCCGGGCGAGGGGCGTGGTCACTTCTCCGTAGAGTAAGGCGGCGATTGCTTCACCCAGGCCGCCGATTTTTACCGCCTCTTCCGCCGTGACGATCGCCTTTTTGCCCGCCGCGTATTTCAGCACCTCGTCCTTTTTCAGGGGCTTCAGGGTGGACACGTTCACCACCTGCACGGAGACGCCCTCTTTTTTGAGTTTTTCCGCTGCCTCCACGGATTTGGAGACCATCACCCCGGTGGCGAAGATCACCACGTCTTTGCCGTCCACGATGGGGTAGATTTTTCCCAGC